>JAFSBF010000139.1 GCA_017441965.1 Clostridia bacterium
ACAATAGCGAAGCATCCCTACGTGGTAATCGCATACATAGCTTATAAGGTCCTGTGTTATTTCACCCTTTTGAAGAATAGGTACGCAAAGCTGTCCTACCTTTTCCTCTAAAGTCATATTGCTTATTATATTTTCGATTTTTGTACTAACAGACATATATGTAACCGTCCTTTTATATTATCTGTGCAGCGGCATCTGCCGCTGCACATTCCGAAATAAAATTATCCCTTAACCGCACCTGCGGAAAGTCCTTTTATAAAATATTTGTTACCGAATGAATATGCTATAAGCACCGGAATCAGTGCAATTACCGAGCCTGTAAGCATAAGATTCCACGAAGTTGCCGCCTCACCGCTGTTTTTAAGTGCCATAAGACCTACCATAAGAGTACGCTGACTTGGTTGAGTCAGTGTGAATATAGTGGGCATAAGGTACTCGTTCCATGATGCTTTGAAAGAGAGAATGGCTATCGTTGCTATAATAGGCTTTAAAAGCGGTGCAATTATGTATATAAAGGTTTTAAAAAAGCTGCATCCGTCAATTTTAGCTGCTTCATCCATAGCAATCGGAAGTGACTGTACGTATCCTTTAACAAGGAAAATGTCAACAACCGGCACGCTAAATATATGATAGACAATAAGCGCCCACAATGATTGGGTAAGATTTACCACATTAAGAACCTTGAAAGTTGCATATATTCCCAGCATACCTGTTTTGATAAACAGAAGCGAGCTAAAACATACAAATATAGTTCTTTTGAATGGGAAATTGCCTCTTGCAAAAACGTATCCTGCCATTGAAGATGTAGCAGTTATTACTAAAACATTTATCAAAGTGTAATATATGCTGTTCCACAATAATCTTGGCACGTTAAAATCAGGCGATTTAAGAGCCGTCACATAGTTTTCAAACGTGGGATTTTTAGGAATTATTGACCCGGGATCAGTCATAAGCTCCATATTGCTTTTAAACGATGCAAGCAGTGTATATAAAAGAGGAAATAACACTACAGCAGATATAAGAATCATTACGGCATATATTAAAAGCATCTGTAATCTCTGTGTTTTTTTCAAATCTGTCTTCCCCCTTAATATACAGTTTTAAGCTTTCCACTCAGCTTGTTATATACAAGTGCAATGGTTGTAAGAATAATTGTAGTCATAAATGACATTGCACATCCATAACCAAGAGCGGGTGTTGTAGAATCTGTAAATCCTGGAACAAATTGCCTTGTCAGATAGCTCATTACTGTAAGCGTCTGTCCTGAAGGACCGCCGCCTGTAAATGCAAGGATGTAATCATTTACCCCAAGAGTACCCACCAATGAAAGAAGTAATATCGTCTGGAATACAGGTGCAATCATAGGAATTGTTATACTGAAAAACTGTCTTGTTTTTGAAGCACCGTCTATTTCGGCACTTTCATAAAGCTCCTCTGGAACATTGATAAGCGCTGACAGGAAATACATTACGTTTACACCGAATGTATTCCATACTCCTCCCAGGACAAGCATAAACATTGCCGTCCACTTTGAAGCAAACCAGTCTATTTCAGCTTGAATAATTCCCCATTCAACCAAATATGTATTGACAACACCCCAATAGCTGAACATATTTGAAAATATCAGACCGATAATCGCAACGCTGACCACATTAGGCAAATAAAACAAAGCCTGAAACATCTTTGCCCCTTTAAACTGACGGTTAAGCAATACTGCAATAAATAATGCAAGGCTCATTTCAATCGGCACCTTTAATATGCCGTACTGCAATGTTGTCAGCCATACCTTCCAGTAAGTGGTATCTGTAGTGAAAACTGTTTTGAAATTTTCCCAGCCGACAAATATTGCCTGAGAGTCTATTCCGTTATATGAAAACCACGACCAGCGGAAGGTCCACAATATCGGATAAACATTAAACACTATAAATCCAATCAGTGGAAGCAGTATCATCAAATAGCACGCTATCGATTCCGACTTATATGCACTTGACATTGATTTGGACTTACCATTTTTAGATGCAAATTTCATTTGCGGATAACCTACCTCTCTGCGTTCCAGTTTCCATTGATGAATGTGGTCTTATCCTCATCCGGATGTGTTTCGTAGTATCTTTCCATTGCCATATTTATTATGGGATTATATTCCTTTACAACTTCTTCTGCCTTTGCCTTGCCTGTCCATATTTCATTAAGGAATCTGTCCTTGAGAGCTACCTGACCTGTCATATCGGTTTCAGGAAGCTGAGGAGGAATAGCACTAATTTTTACAAGCTCGCAAAATTCCTTCCAGCCCTTTTTAGGATTTTCAAGCTCTACATCTTCAACAACCGACCAGTCAAACGGCGCACTTACGCCTGCTTTATAAAGCTCTGTTACAAATTCATCACTGTCAAAGAAGAGGAGAACCTCCATAATTTTTTCAGCAGGAATTTTTTCTGTTGCCGTCGAGCTTACATAGAATGAGTGACCGCATCTTAATCTCTGCTTATAAACCTCATTTTTGTCAATCACGGGAACAGGTGCAACACCCCACTCAATTTTTGCAGGGAACTGATCATTATAAACACCTACATCATAGCTGTAAGCAAACTTCATACCAATATTTCCGTTTGAAAAATATGCTCTCGCCTGGTCGTTATCCATACCGTCTGCACCCGGGAAAATACTTCCGTCATTTTTCATATCAACATAGCACTGCATAATAGGCGCAAGCTTTGTATAGTCAAACTCACCTGTTACAGGATCAAATCCCGTATTTCCTGCTGATGCCATCAGACTATCGGTAATGTCATTTGCAAAGAGTCCGCTCCACTTAAGCGGAATAACTATACCATATTGCTTTTTCTTTGCATTTGTAAGCTTTTTTGCATATTCGCGAAGCTCTTCAAAGGTTTCGGGGGGAGTAGGATTTCCGTTTTCATCAACAATTCCTGCATCTATAAACATCTGCTTATTGTAAACAAGCGCCTGTGTTGTTGCACTGGTAGGAATTGAATAGGTCTTTCCCTTATAGCTGTTTACCTTTTCAACAATACTATCCTTATATTTCTCAATAAGCTTATCTCCTCCGGGAATGTCCTCAAGCGCCATAATAGCACCTTTTTCGGCAAGGCTTGCAACAGCGCCGGAGGAAAACATCTCGGGAAGGGTGCCGTTCTGCAGAGCAAGCTCGACATTCTGGCTCATTGTGTCTCCCTCTTTAACGAGGTAATTTATTTTTATACCCTTTTCCTTGCCTGTTGTTTCATTAAACCTACCTATAAGCTTTTCATAAACGGTTTTGCTGTGTGCGTTCTGACTCCAGATTGTAATTTCAGAGACATCTCCGGTAGATGTTTTTTCTGCTGTACAACCTGAAAATGCTGATACTGCAAGTGCAGTGCAGCATACAATGGCAGCAATTCTTTTAAATTTAAACATAATTTTTTCTCCTTTACAAAATTATTTAAGCATTTCAAAAATTCCCATATCCTCAAGGTTTTGTATCAATTCACTCATTTGTGTATGCTCACATTTTTTTAATATGCGAGATGCTTTTTTTCTTATTGTATTCGGTTCAACAAATTTTTCCTCTGCCAGTTGATTATAGGTTTTTCCACTTCGTATACTTTTCAAAAGCTCCACCTCACTTGAGGTTAGCTTGTATATATTCGTAAACATATACATTATTGAGTTTTGCCTGCTCATTACTCTTTTGGTTTGTTGTGCCAGCTTTTGTGCAATATCCACACGGATTTTTCCCCTGTCGTTATAAACATCACGCATTGTATCAAGCAAATCATCCATTGAAAGACTTTTTACAAAATAATCATCGGCACCGTTTGCAAATGCAGAAAGAATGTATTCCTCATCATCATAGCCGGTAAGCATAATGACTTTTGTTTCAGGAAAAGATTTCTTTATTTCTGCAAGCGCCTTAATTCCCGCTGTTTTTGTTTCCATCTGAATATCCAGCAGCAGCAAGTCCGGTGACAATCTCTTCACTGCATCAATGCAGCTGCCTGCACAGGATACCGCTCCGATACATTCGAAATCATCTTCAAATTCCATTCGTTCCTTGTAAGCTTCACAAATTTCGGGAAGGTCGTCGCATATAAGAACTCTTATCTTTTTCATAAGCTCACACCCTTTTTTCTTCCGCTGTATTTTTGCAGAACTATTTTAAACACGGTGTATTTTTTATATTCGCTTTTCACAATAATATCTCCGTGATGCTGTTTAATAACCTTTTGCACATAGCTTAGCCCTATTCCTCCGCTTTTCGCCCTTGATTTGGAAGAATAAAACGGCATAAATATCTTTTTCAGATTTTTGCGCTTGATACCGCAGCCGTTATCTGAAATAACAATCATACATAAATCATTCTCATCCACAATGCTCACTTCAATTTGCGGATTTTCGGTTTCTGCTACTGCTTCGACTGCGTTTTTTAGCAGATTGACAAACATCTCTACCATATGCAGCTTGTTGCACAAAACATTAATCCGTGTTTCTGAGAAACTTTTTACTATGTTTACACCGGAGGGTACATTAATCTTTTCATATGCTTCGTTTATACATTCAACAATATTTGCCACAGTATAAGCTCCGCTGCTGTTTTTAAACAGCTCCAGCGTTCTGTTAAGCATATCCATGTAGCTCTCTACAATGTTAAGTCCTTTATCCGCATGATAGAGGACTTTTTCTTTATTGTCATATTTACCGCTCAGCTTGACAAGCTCTAACTGCTGACCTACTGCAAAAAATGCATTTTTGTACATGTGAAGCGTCATAAATGTATTTTCGCTTATAAGCTTTGCATTATGGAGCATTTCACGTTTTTTTACTCTGTTAAAAGAATAAAGAGGGTTATAATACACAATAAACAGAAGAACTATAACCATCATTATCAGAATAATCCAGCTGCTGTTAGTGTAGTTAGTGTGTCCGGTATATGCTTTAGGGATTTTTGACGCATCCACATTCCCCATCCAGATACTGCTGAATGCACCCTTAATAAAATTGATGTAAACAAATATGTCGGTTAATGCTATGCAGAAAGCAAACATCGCAGAAATCTTTTTCTTTGTTGGAATACGTGTCCGTCTGAAATATATGTATAGCGAATAAAACGGGCACAGCATATAAAACAAAAGCATATGCGTATTTACACTATTGCATACTTTTATCAGATTTTTTATCACAGGAGCATATTTACCGCCGATTGTATTTTCGACGATAAATATGTTCCTTGAAACAGACGGTGCATTCCATATAAGAAAACAAATAATAGGAATTACAAGCAAAAGCTCACTGCGGTACTTGCCCGGTGTGAGGAAATGAATAAAAATCACGGAGCAAAACATAAATGCCGCAATACAGAAATTGTACACAAGTGCTACGTCCGTAACATTTATCCGTATCCTCTGCATCATAAGATAAAGATTGTAGTCAATGCTTGTTGTAAAGCTGTAGACCTCTACCTTTGACATATACAGAACGGCAGTAATAATCATTGCCGCAATACAGAAGAAATACATCGGAATAGTATATATAATTTTATTTCCTCTGTTAAAAGCAACGTATAGCCCCATAAATACTATAATAAGAATTGCTGTAAAAAACATTACCGCACCTCCAAAAGATATATTGTAATATATATTACAATATATCTTTTTCATCTGTTGTGTCAATCATAAAACGCTATTTACCAGTATTATCCTGCAGTATATGCATCAGGCTCTACGTATACTTTATCATTTTTATAATATCGGAGCGTGCTGTCAGTGTTTTGCAGAAGCTCTGCAATCCAGCTTGCAACTCTTTCTGCACCCCACTGGGAAAGATGTGTTTTATCCTTACCGTTTACAACATC
>JAFSBF010000140.1 GCA_017441965.1 Clostridia bacterium
TATGCAGGAAAAGGATTATTGCCTCGGTGGTGAGCAGTCAGGTCATATTATTCTTAAAAAATATGCAACAACAGGTGACGGAATTCTGACCGCCATTATGGTAACGGAGGAAATCTGTGACAGTAAACTTCCGCTTTCTGAGCTTGCTGCACCCGTCATGCTTTATCCGCAGTATACGCAAAATGTCCGTGTAAAGGATAAAGAAGCAGTTTTATCCGACAGTGAGGTTTTGAATAAGCTTTCCGAGGTAGAAACGCTTATTGCAGGAAAAGGCAGAGCCCTTCTTCGTAAGAGCGGAACAGAGCCTGTTATCCGCATAATGATTGAAAGCGAAAGCGAGGAAAAATGTAAAGAATACGCTTCTTTAATTGCACAAACAATAGAAGACAGAGGACATCAAGCAGAGTAAAGGAAAAAAAGAAAACAAAGCCTGATTGTGCCAAGCTTTTTAGCCCCTCAGCAACCTGTTTTTCCAGCCGTCATCGTGCCTATTCAGAGGAACTAAAAAGCTTGATACAGTCAGGCTTTGTTTATATATCCTTTTGAAAAAAGCTCATAACAGTGGTTGTCAGCGGGTGGCGAAAATGGGGCGGCGTCTGCATAAGGTCCCCTGAAATACCCTGAACATACATAGAGAGTGTCCCCTGCTCACACTGACGGCGCAGTTTTCCCATATCGGTAAGGATTGCATCCATATGGTGAATACCCATACGTGATTTAAAAAAGTACATATTACTTTCGGGAACAAGGGGAGTTCCCAAGACATTTACATAATCATTTTCTGCGGCAAAGCTATGAATGCATTGCCGCCTTTTTTCGTATTGTGCACCGAGCCTATTTTTAAAGGCTTTTAATGCCTCGGGCGAAAAACCCTGCCCGTCAAAGCTAAGACACAGAGAGGGACGCAAAGAATTAATTGTAACAAATTGTGCCTTATTTCCGCCCTTTGAATGTCCCGATACAGTAATTTTAGCATCTTCTTCCCAACCGCATTTTGCCGCTGTCATATAAAACCAGTTCAGTGCATCCACCTGACTGTCCGTGGCAAAATCGTTGTATACCGTTTTGCGCCCCGTTTCCCCTCTGCCGATTTCATAAAATATGTAGGTGTTCTCTTCTGATTTTCCGCTTAGTCCCTCGCCGTTATCAATCCACTCATCATCCCCCGTTCCCTTAAAAACAACTGATATGCTTTTATCGGGCTTTAAAAAACAACACGCCGTCATAAGGCTTTTTGAAACAGTAAGACTTTCAATGACAGAATTTGCAAGATTGCTGTTAAAACGTATTGCATTTTTCAGAATTTTAAGCCGCCTTTTTTCCCGCTCGCTCCAAAGCTGCCCTCTGTGGTTTTTAAAATTTTCCTCAAGGGTATGGACTATAGATTTAAAGGTCTCTTTTTCTTTGGGGACGCTTTTGTGCGCAAGATACATATATACATTATAGATTGCCTCTTCGTTTGCTTTCCTTAAAAGCTCTTTGTCAAGATAATTCATTAACTTCACTCCGCTATATTATATGCAGATATTACTGTTTCTGCCAAGAGGAGCTGAAAATCGGTTTTTTCTTTGTTTAGGGAGTTGCGTTTTAAAAAAATTTGTGATATTATCAAGATGACGGCATATTTTTGGAAAGGAGAATAGGTTATGAAATGTATTATCAACGGCAAGCTTATTTTAAAGGATAGTATTGCCGAAAATATGGCTATCGTTTTTGATGATAAAATTGAAAAGATAGCACCGCTTTCTGATATAGACACCTCTGCATATGAAGTAATAGATGCAAAGGGTATGTTTGTATCTCCCGGACTTGTGGATATGCATATTCACGGTTACCTGGGCGCCGATGCATCCGATGCAGATGCAGAGGGAATTAAAAAAATGGCAGAAGGCATCATAAAAAACGGCGTTACTGCATGGTGCCCGACAACAATGACTGTTTCAAAGGCAGAAATTGAGGCGGCATTTGATGCGGTACGTGAGGTTAAGAACAGCGATTCGTATTACGGCTCCAGAATTCTGGGCGTAAACAGTGAGGGCCCCTTCATAAATGCGAAGAAAAAGGGCGCTCAGGCGGAGGAACATATTTTAAAGCCCGATGCTGATTTTATTGAAAAACATTCAGATTTGGTGAAGCTTTTCACAGTTGCGCCCGAGGTTGAGGGTGCGGCAGAGTGTATAGAAAAGGTTTCAAAAAATACCAATGTACTTATTTCTATGGGACATACCGATGCAACCTATGAAGA
>JAFSBF010000016.1 GCA_017441965.1 Clostridia bacterium
CCTACGAGGTTATCCTCCTTCGCCTTAATGCTTGCAGAAATTGCCTCCTTAAGTGCCTCACCTGACAAATCCTTATAATCATTATCTGCAAGGTACTTAAGCTTAAGCTCGTTGGGTGTTCCTACAAGACCGTCTGTATATGCAGGTGAAACAACGGGGTCAGCAAGCTCCCAGATTTTACCCTGTGGGTCTTTGAACGCACCGTCACCGTATACCATAACCTCAACGTGCTTACCTGTAGCGTCAAGGATGTTTTTCTGAATTTCAAGAACAAGGTCCTTACACTCTCTCGGGAAAAGCTTGATTTTCTCCTCGGTAGACTTATTTGAACCCAAAAGGCCGTATTTTTCATTACAGCCGCTGCCGTTTACAGATGAAGTGAGAATATCGTCAAGACCGCATACAACCTTTGCACCTGCCGCCTTTAAAATACGCTTTGTACGTGCACGTGTATGAATATCACAGTTAATAACACAGTCTGTATAGTCAAGGATAGTCTTTGCCTGATTTGCAAAAACAATCTCTACATCACAGCCGCACTCACGAATTAAATCACCGTAGTATTCTACATAGTCAACGCCTGTAAATTCGTGCTTGTTTTCTCCGAAAAGCTCACGGTAACGCTCAAGAGAAAGAACGTCACTGTAAGGGTTAATACCTGCCTCATCAATTTTATCTATGCTTATAAGCTCATTACCAACTTCATCAGAGGGGTAGCTGAGCATAAGAACGATTTTTTTAGCAGCCTTTGCAAATCCCTTTAAGCATATAGCAAAACGGTTACGTGAAAGAATGGGGAAAATAACACCGATTGTTTCTCCGCCAAGCTTTGCCTTAACATCTCGGGCAATATCATCAATATCGGCATAGTTACCCTGCGCCCTTGCGACAATAGACTCTGTAACAGAAATAACATCCCTGTCACGAAGCTCAAAGCCTTCATACTCTGCAGCCTCTAAAACGCTATCTGATACAATCTTTGCAAGATTGTCACCTTCACGGATTATGGGGCAACGGATACCTCTTGAAATTGTGCCGACTCTTCTTTCTTTTTCTGCCATTTGAATCACATCCATCATAAAAGATTTTCAATTCGGTTGTCCAAATACAACTATATACTTTAACATTTTTTCGACTATTTTTCAATAGTTTTTTTTATATCTTATGAAATTTTATAAAAAAAATTAAATGGGGATGTAAGTCAAAAGCATTCTACGTATAAAAATACAATATGCATACTTATTTAGACATCCCCATTTAATCTCATTTAATTACAAAGTCAATAAATACCTATACAATATTACAATCGCCTCTGCGCGTGTCAGGTTATCCTTTGGGCGAAGACTTCCTCCGTCACCCTCTATTACATTAAGTCCGCTGAGAATTGCACTGTATCCTATTTTTCCATTTGTAAGAAGGTGGCTGTCTGCATACTCAATCTTATAAATATTATCAAGCTTTGCAACCCGTTCAAGTCCTGCAAGGCGGATTATGTATATAAACGCCTGCTCACGTGTTACGAAGGCATCAGGTGACTTCTCCCCCTCCGAAATGATTTTGTCAGTAATTAAAACATCATACAGTTCTTCCTGTGTGTAATTTGCGTAATACTTATTTATCATACCGCTGCACACAAGGCGGAAAAATTCCTCCTGAGTAATGCCCTTATCGGGATTGAGTGCACCGCCCTCTATACCAATCTGAATTTCGGCAAGCTTTGTTGCAGCCTCCTGTGCCCAGTGACCGTCAATATCGCTGTATTCATAGCTCTTTTGCGTATCGTCATATACTTCCTTCATTTCGCCTGTCAGCGCATCAAGCTTAATGTAGCTTTTTTCAAGAGTTGCCGCCTTTACATATTTTCCGCCGCTTGAAATATACATTTTTGTAACGGGTGAAAAGCCAAGGATTTTTTCATATGCTGCATCTGGTGTAATTGCCGCATCGGGGTCTTTAAATTCTCCGTCACGAAAATCTGCGCTGAAGCTTCTTACAACATTATTTTTCGCATCAAAGCTTATATTAACCGTATTATCAACATACTCTATGCCGTTTACAATTCTTATATATGTATCGCTTACTATATTGGAGTAACTGTCTCCTGACTTTTTAACACTGTTTTTGATTTCATCTGCTGCAACCTTATTTAAGAAGGTTTGCATTTTCTGTTCCGCCTGCGCCTTTTCCCTGTCCGTCAGTTTTATGTCTGATGCACTATCGTAGGGCATATTATTAGAAATGCTGATAACCTTTCCGTTATGTGCATTTATAACGGCACTTAAATATCTGTAACTCTTCTCGTCTGTAGTGCTATAGTGAAGCCTGTAAAAATATTCTCCCCGATCATTTTCAGTAAGGTAACTGTTACTTAGCTTCAGCGTGCCTGCAAAATTAATATACGGAAGTGATTTTAAAATCTTCTGCACATCATCAACACTTAAAAGTCCCTCTACAGTGCTTATCTGTTTAATCTCCTGCTCGGTAAGCGACTGCTTTAAGGAAGAGTTTGAGCCTCCCGTTGCCATAGAGTCCATTACTGCACTTTCCTCACGGAAGACGGAATTATATGTATCCTCCTCTATGACTTCTCCCGTTGTCATAGATATGTAGCCGATATTATTATCCTTTATTCTGTATACAAGAACGGGGTACGCACGCGATTCACCCTTTTTTGCATTATAATTATACTCGTCACAGTATACAAGCTCAAGCGGGAAAGCCTCGGTATATTTTTCTTCAAAATTTTCTATCTCATTGCCGTCATCAAACTGCGCGTCATAATTAAAGCTTACCGACATATCACGCACATAAATTTTGTCATCGACTATACACAGTGTAACATTTGCATTATTATCCTTTACGGGAATAGAATTTCTCACTCTGTTAAATGTCAGTGTATAACGAAGATTTCCACGCGCATTATATGATTTTTCATCATATATAAGACAGTCGTTTTCATTTTTAAACGCCTCCGGAACAATCTTTTTCAAAAATGCCTGAGCGTATGATATAATTTCATTTTTGGAAATTTTTGAAAGCTTCTTCCCTGACATTTCAAAGGAATAGTTGTAGTAGGAATTAATCCTGCCTTCATCATCACAGTTTATGCTGATTGATTTTTTATAATCCTTGTCTGTCCACTCAAAGCTGTAGTTTTTCTTATCACCGCTTTGTGCAATATGACTTGAAAACTCGCTAAGCTCCTGTGGAATATCTGCCTTCCCCTTCACAATAAGGAGAACGCTCTGCATATCTTCTGCACCTGCATCAGCAAACGATGTAAGGGGCATAAGAAGCATCAGAAAAGCCATCATTAAAGAAATAACTTTTTTCATATATAATTCCTCCCTTGTAAACTTTCACCTATTATACGATACGAAATAAAAAAAGGTTCATTATACTATAAATTCAAACTTGAACTCTTTTTCCTCTTTTAACGCAGGGGCAAAGTCTATGATATACACAGTTATAATATCAACACCGTTATGTAAAACAAAATCTTCTGTGCTGACAGAGGGGATATACCTCTTTTTGTCATATACAATTTTGCCAACACCAAAATCCACGTGTCCGTCACATATCAAAGGCTCTTTTTTGCTGATAAATCTTTCTGTAACAGACTGTGTGTCGGGCGCAAAATCAAAAGTATCAACAAGTGTCACCTTATTGTCATCAAGCATAAACTGACGCCTTATCCTGTTTATACTTCCGCTTTCGTACGCTCCCTGTATATCAAGCTCAAACATACTGTCAGACGCTTTTGCATTTTCAGAAGAAAACTGTGCGCCAAAGCACTGATATCCACCGTTTACAATCGGCACACTGTGCCCCCTCGAGCTGTTCTGAATGAAGTTATATCTTGTTTCGTTTTTAAAGGTTTCTTTTACGTACTCTCCGCATCCAAGGTCTGAAATAAAGCTTTCTTCACCTACATTTATCATAAAAGAGCCTATGTCATTATGATTATGCGGCTCATTGTTGTGACCGCCCTTAGCCGCAAAGCTGAATTTTTCACGGCGGCTTACATACCACTGCGAATCGGAAAGATAATTTGTTTCATATGTCATTTTATCACTTTTATAGTTTTCGTCAAGCCACAAAAGTTCACATACAGAGTCAACAGAACCACTACGTATGCCATATTCAATTTCGGGAAGCAGTATTTCACCGTATAGCGATTTAAGAAATGACATAAGTCCTATTTTAAACGTATAATTCTCTCTTCCGTCTGAAATTGATGCAACCTTGGACGCTGACATTCTGATCCTTTGCGGGAACAGCGAAAGCTCCCTTACCTTGGGATTTTTGAAATAATCAATTTCCCCGTCACTATACACCTTTACCGCTTCAGCCAGAATTACAAAATGACCAAACCCATAGTTCCAGTAGGACATACCCTCCTGACAGCAACCGTCATTTTCTATACCGTCAAGATAGCTGTCAAGACATTGTGTAAACCTGCTTACATATTTTTGGGTTTCTTCTTTTGTACCAAAATACAGTGCCGCCATAGTACATCCTGCACCGCACACTGTTGCCCAGTTCATTTTGCAGTTTTCCCACCAGTATTTATTTGATTCCTTTATATTTCTTTCAAGTGATGCAAAAATTCTGCGGCGTATTTCATATTCCATTCTGCTGCGTGTATAATTGGGAAGCTTGTCACCGACACACATCACAATCTCCGCAAAAAGCCTTGCCGTTTCTGCCTGAAACAAGTCCACCCATTCAATTGTTTCCTGCGCACTGCTGCCCGGCATATCGCAATGAGCAGGCACACACCAGGTAAATTCATCGCAGATATATGTAATATAATCAACAAGCGGCTCAAGATATTTTTCATCCTGCGTAAGCCAGTATGCAAACATAATATTACTGCATTTTCTTCTGCGGTCAAAATAGTTTTTTTGAAAACGGGTACGGTTTCCCGTTTTGTAAAAAAGTGAATACTCACTCATTTTAAAAGCGCTGTTGTCTTCACCAATCGCAACATCCGCCGATGAAATTATTTCATCAATAAACGGCTTTGCCACACTGCTTTTAATAAGCATCTCTCTTTTCTCCGACGGATTTACGCCATAATAAAACTTCATTTCTGTCAACACCTTTCAAAAACACATTTTTTTCTACTATAGCAGATATATTTCAGGAATTCAACACTAAATTGGAACAAAATTGACTACGTCAATTATATTCGCTTCGCTCACCTTTTTATAAGGTAAATTTTGTTGTTACAAGCAATTGCTGACGCA
>JAFSBF010000141.1 GCA_017441965.1 Clostridia bacterium
GAAAGTCAAGGTTATAAAGTAATATAACAAATAAAGAGCGTCCGTCCGGACGCTCTTTATTTGTTATATTACCTCGCTTGCGGCATTCATTATAGCCAGCCTTGCGCTTTCATACGTTATACCGCCCTGCATAAAGCCAACATACGGCTCCTTTATGGGGGCATCGGCGCTAAGCTCAATACTTGCACCTGAAACAAATGTACCTGCCGCCATTATGACCTGATGCTGATAACCCGGCATATCCCACGGCATAGGAAGTGCAAAGCTGTCAACGGGGGAGGCTTTCTGTATACCCTGAATAAATTTGATGAGCTTTTCCTTATCGTTAAACTTTATTGCCTGAATTATATCGTAGTGCTTCTGTGTGGGAAGGGGATTTACCTCAAACCCTAATTTCTGCATAAGACCGCCGCAGAAAATAGCACTTTTTATCGCCTGTGCAACAATATGCGGTGCCATAAAAAGACCCTGATACATATATCTGTTCTGTCCGAGTGTAGCACCGCATTCCTTACCGATACCCGGTGCAGTCTGGCGATATGCAGCAAGCTCCACATACTTCTTTTTACCTGCTATGTATCCGCCTGATTGCGCAAGCGAGCCTCCTGTGTTTTTTATAAGTGAGCCAACAATAAGGTCAGCACCATGCTGCGTTGGCTCTGTCTTTTCAGCAAATTCGCCGTAGCAGTTATCCACAATACAGCAAACGTCACTGCGGATAGATTTTATAAACGAAATAGCCTTGCCGAGCTTTTCGCAGCTTAATGTGTCACGCCAATCGTAGCCTTTTGAACGCTGAAGAATAACTGCCTTAACATCAGGGGTGAGAGCTTTTTTTATACCGTCAAAATCAACGTTTCCGTCAATTAAGTCAACTTGTTTATAAGAAATACCGAAATCCTTAAGATTTCCTCCGCTGTTTCCTGAAATACCTATAACCTCTTCGAGGGTATCGTACGGTTTTCCCGTTGCAGCAAGGAGAGTATCCCCGGGGCGCAGAACGGAAAAAAGGGAAATTGCAAGGCAGTGCGTTCCGTTTACGATGTTGTGACGTACGAGTGCATCCTCCGCACCGAAAATATCGGCATAAATACTGTCAAGCGTTTCTCTGCCCACATCACCGTAGCCGTAGCCCGTTGATGGGTAAAGGCAGTTTTCACCGACACGGTTTTTTATAAATGCATCAAGCACCTTTTCCTGATTAAAACGTGCAATTTCATCTATGTCTGAAAGGTAAGAGGAAAATTCCTTTTCCACTTCCTCGCCAAGCGCTCTTATTTTCTCATTAATATACATAATTACCCCCGTAGTTTTTTCCTTAATTTGCTTAGTCTGAAACGTGTTCTGAAGTAAAGTGGCCCTAAAATTGCCCATAAATAGAAAGGGAGGGACTTTGCAGATAGATATTTTCCGTTTCGGTAAATTCCGCAGCAAACGGCAATTATATCATCATCACAAATACCATATTCATACTCAAACTGATGGTCACCACGTATAATGTAGGAGCCATCACTCTTTCTTCCTAAAATTCTGTGCAGTACAAACTGACCGTTCTTCCGTCTGTAGAAGGCGATATCATATTTTTTAAGCTTCCCATATGGCTTTGCAAGCTCTACCTCGTCAATTCCCTGACGAAGTGTGGGGAGCATACTTGTCCCATTCGGTTTAAAACGCACTTTGCCGCCACACTGAAGCTGCTCACAAATTATCGGATACATTTCGTCAAGCGAAACATTTATTTCCTGCAAAGCAATCAATCCTCCAATAGTTTTGCATCTTCGAGTTTTTTGATAAATTCGTCGATATCCTTTGATGCCTCCTCGGCACTTACATCATATTCCTTAAGCAGAGATTCAAGCATTTCCGCCTTTGTAGCACCCTTTGAAAGCAAGTTCCAGAAGAACACCCCCGTATCGTTAAGTGTAAGCATACCGTTGAAGTCAAGCTGTGCACCTACAGAAACAACTATATTTTTTCCTGCGACGCTTCGCAGAAGATAACCATCACGTATTTTCATATATTATAATTCCTTTCTTAAATGAATTACGGCAGGAGCAAGCCCCTGCCCTACAGATTACTATAACATATCAGGCTATTAAAAGCAACTGATTTTAACATATAAATTTTGATTAAAATATCTTTACATTGACGGAGAAATATGATAGTATAACATAGATTAGGTATATATTACAAAAAAGGAACAGGTATAATGAGACAGGAAAGAGTAAGTTTTCATATTATATGGAAAATATTAGTGGCACTTCTGCCCATATTATTCGGTATGCCGACAGTGGCAATGGTTATATGTGCATATAATATTGCAATGACAATTCTGTGCTTAGGCCCCGTAACGGCACTGATAGCATCGCTGTGCGCTATTTTAATATCAATGTTTTTTTGCGGCACATACGGGGAAACGGCAAAGCTGCAGGGGCTTTTTATAGGGCTTGAGGCGGCAATGTGCGGATGTTTGTGTGCATATGCAATTATAAAGAAAAAGGGCTTTTATAACGGAATATTGCTTTCAGGCGGA
>JAFSBF010000142.1 GCA_017441965.1 Clostridia bacterium
AAAGGGTTCGCCTTATAATCGGCGGAGACGAGGAAACGGGCGGTTGCCTTTGTATGAAGCGTAATAAGGAAACTGAGGAGCTTCCCACAATAGCATTTTCCCCCGATGCAGACTATCCTGCCGTATTTGGCGAAAAGGGACTTCTGCGTGTACGTATTTTCGGAAATGAGACCTCTATGCCCGCAGATTTTAAATTTGAGGGTGGCAAGGTTATAAACATCGTTCCTGACGAGGCACACGCATTTATAGAGGGCGAATCACTTTCAGAAAAAGGTCTTGCGGCACACGGAAGTATGCCCGAAAAGGGTGAAAACGCAATTTTAAAGCTTGCAGAAAAAATTTCTGTGCGTTTTCCCGAAAGTGCATTTGCAAAGCTTTATTCTCTTACAACTGCATCTTCTCTCGGAATTGATATAAAGGATGCTCTTACAACTCTCAGCATTAATCCGTCCGTATTACACGCAGACAGCACGCAGTGTGAGCTTTTCTATGATATCCGCTACCCCATCACCGCAAACGGTCAGGAGGTTATCGCATCAATAAAAGACCACGCCGTAAAAAAAGGACTTGATTCTGAGATAATTTTCCACGAAGAGCCGCTTTACGTTCCGACAGACAGTCATCTTGTAAAAACGCTTTCAAAAATTTATACAGAGCATACGGGCGATACCACACCGCCAATGGCTATAGGCGGCGGAACATATGCAAAATCGTTTAAAAACTGTATTGCATTTGGTGTGCTTTTCCCCGGGGAGCCTGAGACAATGCACGCCCCGAATGAGTTCTGGGCATTTAGCTCTATAGATAAGAATTTTGACATTATGGCAGATGCTATTAAAAGTCTATAAATTCTTAATTTTCCTTTGACTTTTAAGCTATATTATTATATAATAAAGTGTACTCTTATAATGGGTACACTTTATTTGATTGGATGAATGATTTTGGCAGAAATTAATGTGCATATCACGCCGCAGGAGATAGAGCTTCAGCGGCAGACTATAAATTCAATAAAGCTTTCCCTTTCGGGGGAAAAACGCTATGCAATGGTGGAAACGTTTGGTTGTCAGCAGAATGTAAACGATTCGCAAAGAATTGAGGGAATGCTTCTTCAAATGGGCTTTACCCTGACGGACGAAAAAGACCTTGCGGATGTTATTATTTTTAACACCTGTGCTATACGTGAAAACGCACACGCCAAGGTTTACGGAAAATTAGGTGCATTAAAGCACTTAAAGGCTAAAAAGCCATCCCTTGTCATAGGCATATGCGGCTGTATGGTACAGCAGGAGCAGATTGCAAAGCGTATTAAATCAAAATACCGTCACGTTGATTTGATTTTCGGCACACACGCACTATGGAAATTCCCCTCGCTTCTAAATGATGCCTTAGAGCATAGTCAAAAGGTTTTTGACATTTCAGGTGAAGGGTCTATTGCGGAGGGGCTTCCCGTTAATTACGACGGCGGGGCAAGGGCGTTTGTATCAATTATGTACGGATGCAACAACTTTTGCTCCTACTGCATAGTTCCGTATGTCCGTGGACGTGAAAGGAGCCGCAGCGAGGCGGACATTCTGAGCGAGATAGAATACCTTTCCAAAAACGGTGTGCGTGAGGTTATGCTTTTGGGGCAAAACGTCAATTCCTACGGAAAAGACCGTGGGGAAACTGATGCTTTTGCAAAGCTTTTGCTGAAGGTTTGCGAGATTTCGGGGATTGAACGCATACGCTTTATGTCAAGCCATCCCAAGGATATTTCACCGTTGCTACTTCATACAATGGCAGCTGAGGAAAAAATCTGTAATCAGCTTCACCTTCCCTTGCAGTCAGGCAGCAACAAGGTGCTTTCTGATATGAACAGAGTTTATACACGGGAAAAATATCTTGAAATAATTGCACTTGCAAAAAAGCTTATGCCTGACATTGCACTGACAACCGATATAATTGTCGGCTTTCCCACGGAAACAGAGGCGGATTTTGAGGACACGCTATCCCTTCTTCGGGAAGTGAAGTTTGACTCGATATTCTCGTTTATATATTCACCACGTGAAGGAACACGTGCGGCACAAATGCCAAATGTTTCAACACCTGAGGAAATCGATAAGCGGTTTCAAAAACTGCTTGATGTACAAAATAACATCAGCTATGAAAGAAACCTACGCCATGAGGGGAATATTGAAACTGTCCTTGTATCAGGGCGGAGCAAAACTGACCCCGATATGCTTACCGGCAGAAACTATGCAAACAAAATTGTTAATTTTAAGGGTGATGATTCCCTTATCGGCACATTTACAGATGTAAAAATCACTAAGGCACAAACCTGGATTTTATATGGAGAAAAACTTTAAGAAAGAAGGAATTTAAAATGGCAGAAATTTTTGAAAAGGCTCGTGAGCTTGGCGAGGCTATTATTGAAAGCAAGGAGTACAAGGAGCTTAAAGAGGCAGAGCTCAGGCAGGAGCAGGACGAAGAGGCTCTTACTCTTCTTAAAGAATACAGTGACGTTCGTTCACGCCTTGCCCAGGAAATTCAGAAGGGTGACGTAGATGACAGCAGAATTGCCGAAATCCGTGAGGAACTTGAAGAGGCTTATGAAAAAATGACAACAAATGACTCCATCACTGCATATATCAACGCACAGCGTACATTTCAGGCTATAATTGAGCAGATGAACAACATCCTTTCATTCCACATTACGGGTAAAATGCCGGGCGGATGCAGCGGAAACTGCTCGAGTTGCGGCGGCGACTGTAAATAACAGTTGAAAATGGAAAATTGAAAGTTGAAAATTATTGAAGATTTTCGCTTTTGCGAAAATCCACATTAATTTTGCATTATCCATTTTTAATTTTACATTTTATAAAAAGGAGGAGTGTAAGTGAAAGAAAAAGGACCCACTCCTATGATGAAGCAATATATCGCAATAAAGAAGCAATGTCCCGATGCAATACTGATGTTTCGTTTAGGCGACTTTTACGAAATGTTTTATGATGATGCAATCGTTGCATCAAGGGACCTTGAAATAACCCTTACAGGCCGTGACTGCGGAATGGAAGAGCGTGCACCGATGTGCGGAGTTCCCTTTCATGCGGCGAACTCCTATATAGCACGCCTTGTGGGAAAGGGGCACAAGGTTGCCATCTGCGAGCAGGTGGAAGACCCTAAAACTGCAAAAGACATTGTAAAGCGTGATATTATCCGCATTGTAACGCCGGGAACAATTCTTGACGATACGCTTTTAGATTCGAGAAAAACGAACTATATGGCATCTGTGTGCAGAGAGGGAAATGACTGTGCAGTTACCTTTGTTGACGTTTCAACGGGCGAGCTTATGGGAACAACTCTCTACGACGATATGACGTGCGACAAGCTTATAAATGAGCTTGCACGCTTCTCCCCCGTTGAAATTGCACTCGGCGGAAATACAGTACAAAACCGTAAAATAACTGAGTTTCTGGGAAGCCGTCTTAGTGCGCTGACCTTTACATATGACGCAAACGAGGCAGAGAAAAATGCTCGTGAGGTTTTGTCTTCTCAGCTTAAAAATGCATCTGACATAACGGACAGGCTTCTTAAAATTTCCACGTGTGCTCTTATCGGATATTTAATTGAAACACAAAAAGCGCAGATGGCACACATTCATACCCTGAATATTTACACTTCGCAGGAATTTGTAGAAGTAGATGCGGCAAGTGTCCGCAATCTTGAGCTTATAGAAACTATGCGTGACAAGTCAAAGCGAGGCAGTCTTTTCTGGGTGCTTGATAACACCAAAACAGCTATGGGTGCACGAATGCTTAAGCAGTGGATATTGCGACCCCTTGTAAATGCGGCGACAATCAACAACCGTCTTGAGGGAGTAGAGGAGATTTATTCCTCTATTACCTTGCGTGACGATTTGGGTGAAGCTCTTACGGGGGTTAACGATATTGAGCGCCTTATGAGCCGTGCCAGTATGGGAACCGCAAATGCACGTGACCTTTTAGGGCTTTGTGCATCGTTTCAGAAGCTTCCGTTTTTATCAAAAATTCTTTGCTCCGCGCGAAGCACGATTTTAAGTATCCAGGCGGCGCATCTTGACACCCTTGACGATTTATGCGACCTTCTTACACGGGGTATTGACCCTGAAGCACCAATTTCTCTTCGTGAGGGAAATCTTATCCGTGAAGGCTTTAATGAGGAGATTGATTCTCTGCGTGCCATTGCAAAGGACGGACACAGCTATATCACAAGCCTTGAACTGAGAGAGCGTGAAAGAACGGGTATAAAAAATCTTAAGGTTAAATTCAACAAGGTTTTCGGGTATTATATCGAGGTTTCTTCCTCCAATCTTTCAAAGGTACCCGAAGATTATATAAGAAAACAGACCATTACAAACGGTGAAAGATATATTACTGCGGAGCTTAAGGATATTGAAAGCACGCTTCTTGGCGCATCGGAGCGCCTTGTCGCACTTGAATACGCAGAATTTGTAAAACTCAGGGAAAGAGTATGCGCCGAGATGGAAAGAATTGAAAAAACGGCACGCAGTATTGCCGTAACAGATGTTCTTTATTCTCTTGCACAGACTGCCGTAAAAAATGGCTATGTAAAGCCCGAGGTTAATCTTTCAACCTGTCTTCACATAGAAGACGGCAGACATCCCGTTGTGGAAAAGGTTCTTTCAGACAGTCTTTTTGTTCCCAACAGCACTCTTCTTGATACGGAAAATAACTCCACAGCCGTTATTACAGGACCGAATATGGCAGGTAAATCAACATATATGCGTCAGGTTGCACTTATCGCACTTATGGCACAGATGGGAAGCTTTGTTCCCGCACGCCGTTGCGAGTGCGGTGTTGTGGATAAAATTTTTACCAGAATAGGTGCTTCTGACGACCTTGCTTCGGGACAGAGTACATTTATGCTCGAAATGAATGAGGTCAGCTATATACTTAAAAACGCAACGAAAAAAAGTCTTTGTATTCTTGACGAAATCGGCAGAGGTACGAGTACCTTTGACGGACTTTCCATTGCGTGGGCAGTAACGGAGCATATTGCAAAGAAAATCGGTGCAAAAACACTTTTCGCAACACATTATCATGAGCTTACGGCTCTTGAAGGAAAAATAAAGGGTGTTGTAAATTACAATACCGCCTGCAAAAAGCGTGGCGACGATATTACGTTTTTACGTAAAATTGTCCGTGGCGGAACGGATGACAGCTTCGGTATTGAGGTTGCAAAGCTCGCAGGTGTTCCCGACAGTGTTATAAAGCGTGCAAAGGAAGTGCTTGTAACAATTGAAAACGGTACGAGTGCATCCGAAAACGGTGAAAAAATTGCAGCAGAGGCACCTGTCTTTGAAGAAGCACAGCTTAATTTCGGCTCTCTTGCAGGTGATAAAATTGCAAATGCACTTCGGGATATTGATGTTACTACACTTACCCCCATTGAGGCGATGAATAAGCTTTATGAGCTTCAAAAGCTACTTTAAAAAGGGGATGTTAAAAATGTCCAGACCGCAAAAGGCAAAGATATGAAAAAGGCTCCCTTGTGTAAAGGGAGCTGTCACGAAGTGACTGAGGGATTGTTATGTTGAAAAATCTCTTTTAATTCGATTTTTCTTCGTTTTTAAGCCTTTTTGCTACGAACAAACTTCGCCTCTCGACGTACCCACGTACGCCTTCGGGTAACCCAAGCTTCGCTTGGCTCAGTTTGTCCGTTCTGAAGCATTTTTTCCTATCCCCTGCGAATAGGGGATGTTAAAAATGTCCGGACCGCAAGGTTTTTAATATACAAAACACATAAGGTGGTGAAAGTATGGGCAAAATCAATGTTCTCGACAAATTTACTGCAGAAAAAATTGCCGCAGGCGAGGTTGTCGAGCGACCTGCCAGTGTAATAAAGGAGCTTTTGGAAAACGCTATTGATGCAGGTGCAACAACTGTTGTTGTTGAAATAAAAAGAGGCGGTACGACTTATATGCGTGTTACCGACAACGGCTCGGGAATGGATAAGGATGATGCCCGTACTGCCTTTTTAAGGCACGCCACAAGTAAAATAAAAACAGATAAGGACCTTGAACATATATCTACGCTCGGCTTTCGCGGAGAGGCACTTTGCTCTATTGCCGCCGTAAGCAGGACGGAGCTTTTTACAAAGCAGCGTACCTCTCCCGAGGGCACACACGTTATAGTAGAGGGCGGCGAGGAAATTTTGTGCGAGGGTGCAGGCTGTCCTGACGGAACAACCATTGTTGTGAAAAATCTTTTCTTCAACACCCCTGCCAGAATGAAATTTATGAAAAAGGATTCTGTTGAGGCGGGCGCAATAACAGATGTCTGTAACAAGCAGGCACTTAGCCACCCCAATGTTTCAATACGTCTTATCCGTGACGGAAAAGAGGTTCTTTTCTCCCCGGGGGATAATGTTTTAAAAAATACTGTCCACAGTATTTTTGGTAAGGACATTGCAGCGCACACTATAAACGTTTCGTATACAAAGGACGGCGTATCGGTAGCAGGACTTACGGGAAAGGGGAATCTTTCAAGACCTAACCGTCTTATGCAGATTTTCTTTGTAAACGGAAGATATGTTGTTAACAAAACGCTTTTAACAGCGGTGAGTGAGGCGTATAAAAACGAGCTTATGATAGGTCGGTTTCCCGTATGCGTGCTTGACATATCGCTTGACCCGTCTTTGGTTGACGTTAATGTTCACCCGGGAAAAACAGAGATTAAGTTTGCATCCGACCAAAGCGTTTATGAGGCAGTTTACTGGGCGGTAAAAAACGCACTTGCAGAGACTTCGGCGCCGAGGAGCGTTCCGCTCCCCGCCTCTAGAGAGGCATACAAAATGCCTTCTGCACCCGAGCCTCCCGTGCAGATTTCTTTTACACAGAAAAACAAAAATACTTCTCTTAATTTTAAACCTTTCACACCAAGACCGGAGCCTTCGCCTGCACGTATAGCGAAAAGCATAAATGAAATACGTGAAGAGGTTAAACCGTATGAGGGGAAGCTCCCCGTAAGAAATATTGAGGGAATTGAAAACAAAAAAGAGGAAATACCCAAGGTTAAAAACGAGCCTCTTTTTTCAGCACCACCTGAGAAAACAGTAAAAAAAGAAGCCATCGAAAATCCCCCGTCTATTGGCAGTGATTTTCGTATTATCGGTCAGCTTTTCTCCACATATATTCTTGCCGAGGGTGACGGTGAATTTTTGCTGATGGATCAGCACGCCGCACATGAGCGTATCCGTTTTGAAGAAATAAAAAAGGGCGGCTATAAAACAGACACCCAGCTTTTACTTATGCCAATCAGTGTTAATCTGACACCGTCTGAAAAAGAGCTTGCATTAGAGAAAAGCGATTTTCTTCTTGATATGGGCTTTGAGTTTGAGGATTTTGGAAAAAATGCGATTGTACTCCGCTCCCTCCCTGCTGACTGTCTTTATGAAGAGGGCAGTGACCTTTTTATAGAAATGCTTGGCGTTTTAGGCGGAAATGAGGGCGGCGAAATAAGTGCAATACGTGACAAGGCAGTTTATACCGTAGCCTGCCGCAGTGCGATAAAGGCAAATTTATTACTTTCAATTTCAGAGCTCCAGAAGCTTTTTTCACAGGCAATGGCACTCGAGGGTATTTCAACGTGTCCGCACGGCAGACCCATCTGTATAAAGCTGACAAAATATCAGATTGAAAAAATGTTTGGAAGAATTGTTTAATATGACTAATAAAATACCGCTTGTTGTTATTGCAGGGGCAACTGCCTCAGGCAAAACGTCGCTCGGGATAGAGCTTGCAAAGGCTTTTCACGGTGAGGTAATCTCCTGCGACTCAATGCAAATATATAAAAATCTTGATATCGGCACGGCAAAGCCAACACATAGCGAGATGCAGGGTATACCCCATCATATGATAGATATTGCAGAGCCTTCCGAGGATTTCAGTGTTAAAAAATTTTGCCGTCTTGCGGGGGAAAAGATAAAAGAAGTTTATACGCGTGGCAAGCTTCCCATATTGGTGGGTGGCACGGGGCTTTATATTGATAATACTGTCCTTGCCACAAAGTTTAGCGCACCGAAAAGGGACGAAAAGCTTTCAGAAGAGCTTTTATGCTACGCAAAGGAGAACGGAAACGACGCTCTTTTTGAAATACTGAAAAAAGAAGACCCTGAGGCAGCCTTAACCCTTCATCCCAATGACACAAAAAGGGTTATAAGGGCGATTGAAACAGTTCGCACCACCGGAAAAACGCGAAAAGCACTTGACGAAGAAAGCAGACCCTCCGAGTCTCCGTATAATTACCTTTATATGGCAATTGACATGGACAGGGCAACGCTTTATTCACGCATTGAAAAGCGTGTTGATATTATGCTCCGGGATGGTCTTTTGGAGGAAGTTCAAAAATATATTCTTCCGCAAATGAAAGAAATGTCCACCGCCCTTATGGCAATCGGCTACAGAGAGGCTGTGTGGTATTTTAAAGGATTATGCACCTACGGCGAAATGCTTTCCCTGTTAAAGCGGAATACCCGCCGTTATGCAAAAAGGCAGCTTACGTGGTTGCGAGGAAACAACGAGGTTATATGGCTTGAGAGTGAAAACGCATTTTCTCTTGCCCGACAGTTAATTAAAGAAAGGATTTTGACAAATGAAGACACAAATTAATCTGCAGGACGTATTTCTGAACCAGGTAAGGAAAGATAAAATTGCAATTACAATTTTTCTTTTAAGCGGCTTTCAGATTAAAGGCCTTGTAACAGGCTTTGACAACTACACGGTAGTCCTTGACTGCGATGGCAAGCAGGAGCTTATATACAAGCACGCCATTTCAACCATTATTCCTGCTACACCTATTAATTTTATTGCATCTGAAAAAGAACAGGAAATTTCCCAGATTTGACAAAGGAGAGTTTCAGGTTATGCACAAAGTGCTGAAAACGGGATTAATAATATTATTACTGGCACTGCTTTTAAGTTCGTTTAGCTATTGCAGTGCACCTTTTGATACCCAGACTGCGCACGTTGTAAATGTTAAAAAGGCTGTTACGGGCAGTGGTTTTCTTCTTCGTAAGGAAACGCTTGTAAAGGGCAACACAAACGGCGTTTTTGAAACGGTTGCAAAAGACGGCACACGTGTAAGCCGTGGAAGCAGTGTTGGTGTTATCATCAGCGGAAATCTTGATAAAGCACTTTCAGAAAAGCTCGAGGAGGTTTCCCGCAGAATAGAGGAAATAAAGCAGTCGGGAAGTATCTTTGACATTTATTCTTCTGACGAGGCACGTATTTTTTCCGCAATGAAGGATATTACCTCTACAATACGCCAAAAGGTTAGTGAGGAGGATTTCATTTCTGCAAGGGAAAGCACCCTTTCACTAAGCGCTCTCGTTCAGAAAAAAAACTCTGCTGAAAATATGACGTCTGCAGACAAGCTGTTAGTTTCGCTCGAAGATGAAAAATATAATCTTGAGCAACAGCTTGGCGGTATCCGTGAAGAAGTTCTTGCCCCTGCATCAGGCTATTTTTATACAACGCTTGACGGACTTGAGGGCAAGGGCAACGAAAAGGATATTGCCGCCCTTTCTGCTTCTGATATAAATAATTTTTCACAGATTCTTAAGGATTTTGACCCCAAAAGCAGTGCCAATGCAAAAATCAGCGATACGTATGTATGGTATCTTGCCGCCACCGTCCCGCTTGAAGATGCCCAGCTCTTCTCCAAGGGACAAGAGGTCAGCGTATCAATTGATGAGTCCCCTGCTGTTAAGGCAAAAATTCTTGCCGTTAACACTGATGCGTCAGGCGAGGCTGCTCTCATATTAAAATGCGACAGAAACATTGTGGGTATATATGAAAAGCGTACTGCAGAATTTGAAATCTGTATAGAGGAATACAGCGGTCTTTATATTCCCTCTGCGGCTGTTCGTGTTGTAGATGATATCCCCGGGGTTTATGTAATGACGAAAAATAAATCCGTAGCTTTTAAATGTATTGACATCCTTCTTAGTGAGGATAATTATTATATCGCAAAAAACAAATACGAGCCTCCCGAAGGCTCTCCATATGGACCACTTAAAGTATACGATAATATTCTTGTAAATCCGGAGGCGGTGAAAGGCAATGCCATTAAAGAATAATATTACTGACATTCACAAAAGAATAGAGGATGCCTGTGCACGCTCGGGGAGAAGCACGGATGAAGTAACCCTTATT
Organism: Clostridia bacterium; assembly: GCA_017441965.1. GTDB lineage: Bacteria > Bacillota > Clostridia > UMGS1883 > UMGS1883 > UMGS1883. The sequence continues at coordinate 10,193 of JAFSBF010000142.1, forward strand.
TGTGTAAGTAAAACCGTTTCCCCCGAAATGATAAAAGAGGCGCAAAGTTTAGGCGAAAATGTATTTGGCGAAAACCGTCCGCAGGAGCTTCGTGACAAGCTCCCCCTTATTAATGGCGCACAGTGGCACCTTATCGGACATCTGCAGACAAACAAGGTTAAGTATGTGGTCGGAAATGCCGTACTTATCCATTCTGTGGATAGTCTTAACATTGCAGAGGCAATAAATAACGAGGCTTTTAAAAAGGGAATTATTCAGGATATTCTCCTTGAAGTTAATATTTCGGGTGAAGAAAGTAAATATGGTTTGACAATCACGCAAATCCCTACTATAATTAAAGATATAGGCTCTCTTGAAAACATCCGTTTTCGGGGATTTATGACGATGGCACCACTCGGCGCACCTGAGGAGGAAATCCGCAGTATCTTTAGGCAAGCCCATAGTCTTTTTACGCAGTATAAAGATTTCGGCGCAGATATTCTTTCTATGGGAATGTCAGGCGATTTTGAAATTGCCGTTGAAGAGGGCTCTACGCATATAAGAGTAGGAAGTGCCGTCTTTAAAAAAGGGATGTAAAAAAGCAAGCTGTGATTTCTCTACTGTTAAAAAGGATTTCCCCGTTGGGAAATCTTCCATCATTTCGAACTTCGAACTTCGAATTTCGAACTCTAAATAATCACTGTTAATTATTTTCAAATAACAAATTTTAAGTGCGTTGTTTCGCACTATAGGAGGTTATTATTATGTCATTTTTATCAAAATTCAGCGACCTTGTTTTTGGTCCCGACGACGATGATGAGGTAGATTTTGCAACAAACAACGAGCCGCAGTTTGATTTCGACCAGCCACCCATTGCACCCGCTGCAAAGAAGGCAAAGGTTGTAAACATCGCTGCAACAACACAGCTCAAGGTTGTAGTTGTATCAATCGAGCAGTTTGACGAGGCTCGTGAGGTTGCAGACCATCTGCGCAGCAAAAAGCCCGTTGTAATCAATCTTGAAAAGCTTGAAAAGGAAACCGCACGAAGAGTAATTGATTTTATCAGCGGTGCAGTGTACGCACTTGGCGGCTCTATTCAGAAGGTTTCAGGCGGTATTTTCCTTATTGCGCCTTACAACGTGGACATTATGTCAGACGTACGTGATGAGCTTAAAAACACAGGTATCTTTCCGTGGGAATAACGGATAAGAAACGTTTTTTATCCGCCCTTGATTATGAGCATAGCATAAAATTCGCCCACATCTATGATTTAGCTGAAAAAGCGTATAGGCAGGGGCGCAGTTTGTATGGAGATTTTTTGTCGGAAGGCTCTATCGGGGAGCTTTTAAGGCGCAGAGATTTTCTTCCCATGCATCCTGTCCTTTTTGGTGGCTATGAGGATGCGGAACGTAAAATGGTCGGCTTTATTCCTGAGTATGAGGAAGAGGATTTTCCAATCAGCGTTCTTTCCCTTTCCTCGCCCCGCATTAAAAATTTGTCACACCGTGACTTTTTGGGCAGTATTATGGCACTTGGCATAAAGCGCGAAAAATGCGGAGATATTATAATTGGCGAGGACACTTGCCAGATTTTGCTGCATAGTGACATTGCAGATTTTGTATGTTCATCTCTTGAAAAGGTTGGAAGAGAGGGTGTGAAGACCGAGCTCATAGAGCTTTGCGGCCTTATCGTGCC
>JAFSBF010000143.1 GCA_017441965.1 Clostridia bacterium
AAGCTTAAAAAAGAGGGGAAGAGTGTTATCCTTGCTGCGGCAGACACCTTCCGTGCGGCTGCTGCAGACCAGCTTGAAATATGGGCAGATAGGAATGATGTATCGCTTATACGTCTTAGTGAGGGGGCAGACCCTGCTGCGGTTATATTTGATGCGTGTAATGCCGCAAAAAGCCGTAATGCGGATGTATGTATCTGCGATACTGCAGGCAGACTTCATAACAAGAAAAATCTTATGGATGAGCTTGGAAAAATATACCGCGTAATAGAGCGTGAGCTTCCCAATGCAAACAAGGAAATTCTTTTAGTGCTTGATGCAACAACGGGACAGAACGCAGTAAATCAGGCGGAGGAATTTAATAAGGTCGCAAAAATCAGCGGAATAGTTTTAACTAAGCTTGACGGAACTGCAAAGGGCGGTATTGTTGTGAATATTTCAAAGATGCTTTCTGTTCCCGTTAAGTTTATCGGCGTGGGTGAAGGCATTGATGATTTGCAGGAATTTGATGCGGAAGCCTTTGCTAAGGCACTTTTTTCAGAATAAGTACTATAACCGACACAAATTTATGTTTGTGTCGGCTTTTTTTGCAAATAAATGTTGTTTTTTTCTGCATTATATTATATAATACAATAGTTAAAGAGTAAAAAGGGGTTTTTTTATGCTGGGAAGAACTGCATATGACATAAAATCAATACTTGAACGTGACCCTGCGGCAAGAAATGCCTTTGAAGTGGCACTTCTTTATCCGGGATTTCACGCAGTGCTTTTTCACAGATTTGCACATATGCTCTATAAGTGCGGTTTAAGATTTATTCCGAGGCTTATAAGCCAGCTTTCAAGGTTTTTTACAAAAATTGAAATTCATCCCGGTGCGACAATAGGAAAGGGACTTCTTATAGACCACGGCTGCGGTGTGGTTATAGGTGAAACTACGGTAATAGGCAATGACTGTACGATTTATCAGGGTGTTACACTTGGCGGTACGGGTAAGGAAACGGGAAAACGTCACCCGACACTTGGTAACAACGTGATGGTCGGTGCAGGGGCAAAGATTTTAGGACCGTTTACAGTTGGTGACAACTGTAAAATTGCGGCAAATGCCGTGCTGCTGCGTGAGGTAGAGCCTGACAGTACGTGTGTGGGTGTTCCTGCAAGGGTTGTAAAGCGTGGCGCGAAAAGGGTGAATGACCTTGATCAGGTGCATATCCCAGACCCCGTAAGTCAGGAGCTTTGCAAAATGGCAGTAAAGATTGATGCCCTCACAATGCAGATTGAAGAACTTAAAAACAACAATGACAACGAAAGGTAGTGTGTCTATGAAATTATATAATACATTAACCAGAAAAAAAGAAGAGTTTAAAACTATCACCCCCGGTGAAGTAAAGATGTATTCCTGCGGTCCTACGGTTTATAACTATTTCCATCTTGGAAATGCAAGACCGTTTATTGTTTTTGACTGTTTGAGGCAGTTTCTTGAATACCGTGGATATAATGTGCGTTTCGTGCAGAACTTTACCGACGTTGATGATAAGCTTATAAATAAAGCACGTGAGGAAGAGTGCACAGTTAAGGATATTGCGGAAAAGTATATTAAAGAATACTTTATTGATGCAAAGGCACTCGGCATTAAAGAGGCAACCGTTCATCCGCGTGCAACTGAAAATATTGATGCAATTATAGAAACTGTAAGCACCCTTATAGAAAAAGGACACGCATATGAAGTAGACGGTGATGTTTATTTCTCCGTTGAAAGCTATAAGGAATACGGAAAGCTCAGCCATCAGCCGCTTGACGACCTTGAAAGCGGTGTAAGAAAGGAGCTTGACGATAAAAAACGTCATCCGATGGATTTTGCACTCTGGAAAAAGAGAAAGACAGAGGATGAAATCGGTTGGGAAAGTCCGTGGGGAATTGGTAGACCGGGCTGGCACATTGAATGTACGGCAATGGTTAACCGCTACCTTGGTCATACGATTGATATTCACAGCGGCGGTTTTGACCTGATTTTCCCGCATCACGAAAATGAAATTGCGCAGAGCGTATGCGCAAACGGTGCACCGTTTGCAAACTACTGGCTGCACAACGGCTTTATAAATGTAAATAACGAAAAAATGTCCAAGTCACTTGGTAATTTCTTCACAGTGCGTGATATTGCAGAAAAGTACGATTATGAGGTAATAAGATTCTTTATGCTTTCAGCACATTACAGAAGCCCGATTAACTTCTGTGATGAATTGATGGATGCGGCAAAGAACGGGCTTGACAGAATTTATAACTGCATAGATAATATAGAATTTCTTCTTGGAAGTGCGCAGAGTGCATCCCTTAGTGCTGATGTAAAAAATGCAATGGACGGATATAAAGAAAAATTCATTGCTGCTATGGAGGATGACCTTAATACTGCAGATGCGATTTCCGCAATATTTGAGGCAGTAAGATTTGCAAACAGCCTTAAGAACGCATCTAAGGAAGACCTTGAGTGTGTGAAAGATACTATTTTAGAGCTTGGAAATGTTCTCGGACTTCTTAAAAACACAAAGAAGGAAAGCCTTGATGAAGAAATAGAAAAGCTTATAGCAGAGCGCACAGAGGCAAGAAAGAATAAGGACTGGGCACTTGCAGATAAAATCCGCGATGACCTTAAAGCGCGAGGAATAGTCCTTGAAGATACACCTGACGGTGTCAAATGGAAAATAGAAAAGTAGGGTAAAAATATGTTTTTTACGCAAAAACAGTTGAAAGCCAGAGAGTACAGTCCTCTTGCACTGGCATATATAGGCGACAGTGTATATGATTTATATATCAGGACAAGGGTGCTTGAAAAAGGAAACCGCCACGTTACCGATATGCACAAAAATGCGGTGCGCTTCGTTAAAGCAAATGCACAGGCACGAAGCACCCACGCAATTGAAGAAATTCTTACAGAGGATGAAATGCGCGTTTTAAAATGGGGCAGGAATGCAAAAAGCAACACGTCGCCCAAAAACGCAGATATTACGGATTACCGTCTTGCGACGGGGTTTGAAACGCTTTTGGGGTATTTGTACCTCGAGGGTGAAACAGAGCGGCTTTCCTTCCTTATGGAAAAGGCATATGCCGCAATTGAAAGTGAATAGAATTATATATTAACATAGGAGTGATAGTAACAATGAAAAATTCAACACAAATTCATGCCTATCAGGCGAGAAAGCACGCTCTTACCGGTATTTACAATGCTGCATCGGGTCATCCGGGCGGAAGTCTTTCAATAGCAGATATTCTGTCAGTGCTTTATTTTGAAAAGATGAACATTGACCCCGAAAATCCGAAAATGGCTGACCGTGACAGATTTGTCCTTTCAAAAGGTCACAGTGCACCTGTGCTTTACGGAATTTTGGCAGAGAGGGGATATTTCCCGACAGAGCACTGCGCAACATTCCGTCAGGCTTCTTCAAATCTTCAGGGACATCCTGATATGAAGGGCGTTCCCGGTGTTGATATGTCAACAGGCTCACTTGGTCAGGGTATTTCTGCTGCAAACGGTATGGCACTGAGCGCAAAGCTGGATAACAAGGATTACCGTGTATATACAATACTTGGTGACGGTGAAATTGAAGAGGGTCAGGTTTGGGAAGCAGCCATGTTTGCAGGTCACCGCAAGCTGGATAATCTTTGCGTGATCGTAGACAACAACAATCTCCAGATAGATGGTGAGATTAGTTCCGTATGTTCTCCATATCCGATTGATAAGAAATTTGAAGCATTTAATTTCCATGTGATCAATATTGACGGCAATGATTTTGATCAGATTGATGCTGCATTTAAGGAAGCAAAGGCTACTAAGGGTATGCCGACTGCGCCACGCCGGTCAACTCCAGCTGGTTGGGCCGCAGCGGCACCTGGGAGCCCAGCGCCGTGGTGAGCATCGTGCCCACGACCAGGCTGGTCATGGGCAGCACCGTGCTTCGCAGCGCCTGGGGAATGACGATCCTGCCGATCAGTTGGGTGAACGTGAGCCCCAGGGCGCGGGCGGCCTCGATTTCGCCGGGGCTGATGGTGTTCATGCCGCTCATCAGGTGCTCCGAGCAGAAGGCCGAGGGAATCAGCACGGAGGCGACGATGACGCACATCTCATAGGAGAGCAGCACCCTGAGCCTCGGCAGCGCGTAGACCAGCAGGATCAGCAGGGCCGCGCCGGGGATGTTGCGGAAGACCTGCACGAAAAAATCCCCGAACACCCGAAGGGGCTTCACGGGGCACACGCGCAGCACCGTAATCACCACGCCAATGGCAAAGGCGCCGGCAAAGCACAGCGCCGTCAACCGCCAGGTGTTCAGCAGCGCACGGAGGTAGAGGTCGCCGTATTCAGAAAGCAGGGCGGATAAGCTCATGGGGCTCCTTTCGGGCGCAGGGCCTCACGCCATGCGCGAGACCCTGCGAAGGGATTTGGGTTATTCGCCGATCACGGGCGGTTCGGGGGCGTACTCGGCCAGTATGGCGGGGCCGCTGGAGCCCTGCTGGGTGGCGACCACCTTGCCGGCAAGGTCGTCCAGGCCCTTGATCGCCTCGTTGCCCGCGGCGATGAGGATGCCCTGCTTGGAGGTGAAGTAGGGGCCGGCGAAGGAGATGACCTCCTGCCGGGAGGGCAGTATGGAATAGGTGGCGAACACGGCGTCCACCTGGTCGGAGATCAGCACGTCCTCGCGGGTGGAGGAGGTCACCTGGGTGAATTCCCAGGCGTTGGGATCGCCGAAGATGTAGTTGGCCAGCAGCTGGTAAAGGCCGGCGTCAAAGCCGCGATAGTGGCCGTCCTCCTCGTCCAGCAGGCTGAACAGGAAGGACTGTGCCGTGGTGCCCACGCGCAGCTTGCCCGATTCCTTTACCTTCGTAGCCCAGGCGCTTGCGGCAATGGTCTCCTCGTCGGCCACGGGGC
>JAFSBF010000144.1 GCA_017441965.1 Clostridia bacterium
ATTAACAGAAAGGTGTTAATTAGCTTCTCCTTTTATATCATTAATAAGTCCCTCTATATTTATTTTTACACTTATATCCTTTTCCATAAGCTTTGTTATCTGTTTTATGGCATAAATTGCAGTTGCGTGGTCTTTTCCAAAAATATCTCCTATTTTAGGGAATGAATAGTTTGTAATTTCCCTTATTATATAGATAGATACCTGACGGGCAAAAGCAATTTCCTTATTTCTTTTTTCAGAATAAATATCCTCTTTTTTAACATTGTAAAATTTGGCACAGCATTCAATGATATAATCGGGGGTTATTTTCTTTTCATTGCTTTCACCGTAATCTTTAAGAGCCTCCATTGCAACATCAATGGTAATTTCCTTATTAATAAGACCGCGGTAAGCAATAACTCTGTTAAATACACCTTCAAGCTCACGAATATTTGACTTTATTTTCTGCGCAATAAATTCTATAATTTCGTCGCTTATAATTATATTTTCATTTTGTGCTTTTTTACGTAAAATAGCAATTCTTGTTTCATAATCAGGCGGCTGAATATCACAGATAAGTCCCCATCCAAATCTTGAACGAAGTCTTTCCTCAAGAGTTCTTATTTCATTCGGCGGTCTGTCGCTTGTAAGAACTATCTGTTTATTAGCTTCGTGAAGTGTGTTAAAGGTGTGGAAAAACTCCTCCTCGGTTGTTGTTTTTCCTGCAATAAACTGAATATCATCTACCAAAAGTACATCTATATTTCTGTATTTATCACGAAACTGCTGATTTGTATTATCCTTAATTGAATTAATAAGCTCATTAGTAAAGGTTTCCGCACTTAAAAACTCGATTTTTGCGTCGGGGTTTTCAGCTTTTATGTAATTTCCTATTGCGTGCATAAGATGTGTTTTTCCAAGGCCCACTCCGCCATAAAGGAAAAGCGGATTGTATGCATATGCAGGTGATTCTGCAACTGCAAGTGAGGCGCTTTGTGCAAAACGGTTTGAATTACCTACTACGAAATTATCAAACGTATATTTTTGATAAGTGTTATGATAGTAAGGCTTTTTGTTTTGTGAAGAATAGTTATCTCCAATCACAAATTCAATATTATAAATTTTACCCGTTATCTGCGCAACAGTATTTTTTATAAGGTCATAATAGCGCATTTCAACCATATTTTTTATAATAGATGTGCTTACAGAAAAAGTAAGCGTATTATCATTCATATTAAGCGGCTTAATATCCTTTATCCACGTGTTAAAACCTACAGGAGTAACCTCTTCCTCCAGGAGAATAAGACACTCTGTCCAAATTTTGATTAAATCTGATACCATAATAAACAGTCCTTTAATAAAAATAAAAGTTTTAAACAGACCTGTTAATAAAACCTGTTAAAAAGTAGCCAAAATAAGGCATATCCACAAAAAAACCTGTTAATAAACCAAAAATATAAATAAAATCTGTTAAAAACTAAAAATAAACATTCAATTTATTATACCAAATAACAGAGCAAAATTCAACTTAAAATTAAAAAAAATAAAATAATTGTTGACAAAAAAGACAAGTTTATGTATACTAAGTTGGTATCGTTATGGTATGATTGAGAAAAATAGCCCCTTAAAGGCTTTTATAAAATGAGGAGGTGCACAAAATGCTCAGAACTTATCAGCCAAATGTAAGAAAGAGAAAAAAGGATCACGGCTTTAGAAAAAGAATGAGTACCGCTAACGGAAGAAAGGTTCTCAGAAGACGCCGTCAGAGAGGCAGACGTGTTCTTTCTGCTTAAAAAGGCAGAAAGAACACACTCTGTGTGTAAAAAAATGAAAACAGTATCCATCAAAGAAAACAGTGATTTTAAAAGGCTTTATTACAGAGGAAAGTCCCAGGTAAAAAAAAGGCTTGTTTTATATTACAGAAAAAACAGATTTTCGTATAGCAGACTGGGAATAACGGTTTCTCCGAAAGTGGGAAATGCAGTTACAAGAAACAGAGTAAGAAGGCTTTTAAAAGAAAATTACCGACTTTTAAAGGGTATATCCACCGGATATGATATTGTAATTGTGGCGAGGAAAAGTGCCGCATTTGCAAATTATGACGAGATAGGAAAAGATTTAAAGGGTGCGCTTTATGACAGCGGGCTACTTAAAAGGGATGAGCTTGATTAAAAAAATTATTATATCAATAGTTAAGCTTTACAGAAAATATATATCTCCGCTTAAAAAACCTTGCTGCCGCTTTACACCGACATGCTCACAATATGCCATTGAGGCTTTTGAGAAGTATGGCGTTTTAAAGGGGCTTTATTTGTCTGTAAAGAGAATTTTAAGATGTAATCCCTTTTGTAAGGGCGGATATGACCCCGTTCCATAACCGCTTTAGGTTAGAAAAAGGAGAAAGAAAATGTATATTTTAGCAGAGCCGCTTGCCTTTTTGACAAGGCTTATTTATAATTTAATTGAAAATTACGGTATTACTCTTATAATAGTTACTATTCTTATAAGAGTTCTTACAATTCCGCTTACTGTAATGTCACAGAAAAGTACGGCTAAAACTCAGCTTATTCAGCCTGAACTTCAAAAATTACAGCAAAAATATAAAAATGACAAAGAAAAGCTCAGCATAGAAATGCAGAAGCTTTATAAAAAGCATGACGTAAATCCTATGGGCGGATGTTTGCCCCTTATAGTGCAGATGTTTGTGCTTTTTGGATTTATCCGTGTTGTATATGACCCGCTCAGATATATTCTGCAGCTTAGTGTTGACCAGATTGATAAAATTAAAGAGGCGGTTGGTGCAACCGTTACAACGTATCAGGTAACGCTTTGCGGTATGGAGGGTGTAAGTGAGCAGATAATTGCCCTTGGTAAAAAGCCTATTAATTTTGATTTTCTGGGAATTGACCTTACACGTATGGTAAAAGGTAACGAGACGGATTTACTCGTATGGATATTCCCCGTTCTCGCCGTTTTAGCAACTATATGGTCTGCACAGATTTCAAAAAAGCAGATGCAGACGGCTAATAACGGTGCAAATGAACAGGCACAGTCAATGTCAAATTCAATGATGACAATAATGCCTATAATGACGGCATTTTTTACGTATACAATGCCTATAGGAATGTCACTTTACTGGTTTGTTTCAACTGTTGCGCAGATAATTCAGCAGGCAGTTATTACAAAGGTGGTAAACAAGGAACTCGAAAATAAATCTTCTGAAAGGAAAGATAAAAGATGATTATAATAGAAAAAAGCGGCAAGACAATTGACGAAGCCGTTGAAGCAGCTCTCATTGAGCTTGGTGCATCAAAGGACGAGGTAGAGATAGAAGTAATAAATGAGGGTAAAAGAGGAATTTTAGGACTTGGCGCAGAGGAAGCAAGGGTAAAAGTTTCAATGGAGGAAAATCCTCTTAAAAAGGCAGAAAACTACGTATCTTCTATATTAAAGAGCTTTGGAATAGATGCAGTTTTAAAATCTTCATATGAGGATGAAACGGTTAATATAGAAATTGTCGGTGACAGTGAAGAGGTTGGCAAAGTTATAGGAAGAAGGGGAGATACTCTTGATGCGCTCCAGTATCTCACATCACTTGTTGTAAATAAGGGTGAAGAAAATTATATAAGGGTTACAATCGATACTGAAAATTACAGAGGTAAGAGAGAAGAAACCCTTAAAAAGCTTGCAAAAAGAATGGCAGGCATTGTTTCAAGAAACAGAAAGAGCGTTACTCTTGAGCCAATGAACCCGAATGAAAGAAGAATTATACATTCTACACTTCAGGAATATAAAAACATAACTACCTATTCCACGGGTAAGGACCCCAACCGTTGTATAGTAATAACAACAAAGAAAAAGGAATACGGCAGCGATTATGTATCAAAGTATCGTTATAACCGTAAGGAAAATGAAATAGAAGGTGTGTGAGAGTGCAAAAAAGGCACTTAGCTCATTAAAAATAGTGTTAAGAAAGAGGTGAAAGGTCTTTCTTGTAAGAAAATATTCTTATGAGAAAATACTTTTACCTCTTTTTCTTTTTGAGGGTGATATAAATGTTTGAAAATGATACAATATGTGCACTTTCTACCCCACGTGGAAAGGGTGGTATAGCAGTTATAAGGGTAAGCGGTGAAAACGCACTCCTGATAACTGAAAAAGTAATAAAATCAAATAAAAAAATTACTGAGGCAGACGGATATACTATAGTTTATGGTAAGGCAGTTTTTGAAGAAAAGGAAATTGATGAATGTCTTGTATCAGTTTTCAGGGCACCAAATTCATTTACAGGTGAAAATGTGTGTGAAATAAGCTGTCACGGCTCACCGCTCAGTGTGGAAAGAATAATTGATGCACTGCTTGAAAACGGGGCTTCTATGGCAAAAAAGGGTGAATTTACTAAAAGGGCATTTTTAAACGGTAAAATGAGTCTTACGCAGGCAGAGGCGGTAAATGATATAATAGAGGCAAAGACGGATAAGGCATTGTTTGCAGCAGTAAACAGACTTGAGGGCGGTATAACAAAGCCTATTATTAAAATAAGAGAGTATCTTCTTGATTTATTGGCGGCAATACAGGTTTCAAGTGATTTTCCCGAAGAGGACATTGATACCTTTGCAGGCGGTGAGCTTAAGGAAAAGCTTGAAACTATAAAAAGTGAGTTGGATGCCCTTAAAAAAACGGCAAGAAGAGGCGAAGCCTTAAATAACGGAATAACGTGTGCAATCTGCGGAATACCCAATACGGGAAAAAGCTCTCTTTTAAATGCCCTCGTAGAAAAAAAGAAGGCTATTGTAACGGATATAGCAGGTACAACACGTGATGTTGTGGAAGAATACACTGATATAGACGGAATTCCCGTTAAATTCGGTGATACGGCAGGAATACGTGAAAGTCAGGACGTTGTGGAAAGCATCGGTGTTGAAAAATCATTTGATTATATAAAAAATGCCGATATATGCATTTTTGTAACGGAAAGCGGACGTGATCTTACAGAGGAAGAGGAAGAAATACTCGAAAAAATAAAAGAAAAGGAATATATTCTTGTAGCAAATAAGGTTGATTTAAAGGATAATATAAAGACAGGATATATAGAAATAAGCGCAAAAAACAATAAGGGAATAGAAAACGTCAAAAAAGCTGTTTCTGATATTATAGGAAATACACCGTCTGATGCATTTATAGCAAATGAAAGACAGTATGAAGCAGTGCTGCGGGCATCAGAAAGCATAAAGAAAGCCATTGATACCATAAATGACGGATTTTTCAGTGACCTTGCGGCAATAGATATAGGTCAGGCTGTTGCATTTTTGGGAGAGGCAGAGGGTATCAGTATTAATCAGGAAACAGTAAATAAGATATTTGAAAAATTCTGCTTAGGAAAATAATAGGAGATGTAAAATGGATAACACATTTAATTACGATATAGCCGTTATAGGTGCAGGTCACGCAGGATGCGAGGCGGCACTCGCAGCAGCAAGACTTGGTATGAGGACTATACTTCTGACAATAAATCTTGACTCGATTGCAAATATGCCGTGTAATCCAAGCATAGGTGGTACGGCAAAGGGACACCTTGTAAGGGAGATAGATGCCCTCGGCGGTGAAATGGGAAAGGTTGCAGACCTTACAAAATTGCAGACAAGGATGCTCAATCTCAGAAAAGGGCCTGCAGTTCATTCTCTGCGTGCACAGGCAGACAGACGAGCGTATCAGATTGAAATGAAAAAGCGCCTTGAGGAACAGGAAAACCTTTATATAAGGCAGGCAGAGGTTAAAGAAATTCAAAAAGATGACGATATATTTACCCTTACTATACATACGGGTACGAAATTTTACTCAAAATGCGTTATAATTTCAACGGGAACTTATCTTGAAAGTAAAATTATAATAGGTGAAAGTGCATACAGCGGCGGTCCTGATGGACTTTTCCCCTCAAACGGACTTAGTGAAAGTCTTCAAAAATTAGGCGTTCAGATGATGCGCTTTAAAACGGGAACACCGACAAGAGTTCACGCAAGGAGTGTCGATTTTTCTGTTCTTGAAAAGCAGGAGGGCGATAAAGAAATAGTTCCGTTTTCCTTTGAAACAACAGATGAGGGGGAAAACAAGGTTTGCTGTTATCTTACGTACACAAATACGAAGACACACGACATAATAAGGGAAAATCTTCACAGAAGTCCGCTTTTTAACGGTCTTATAGACGGAATAGGCCCGAGATACTGCCCCTCAATAGAGGATAAGGTTGTACGCTTTGCAGACAGAGAGCGCCATCAGATATTTATAGAGCCTATGGGTCTTTCTACGCAGGAAATGTATCTGCAGGGAATGAGTACAAGCCTTCCTGAGGATGTTCAGCTTTCTATGCTTAAAACTATGAAAGGGCTTGAAAATGTTGAAATAATGCGCAGTGCATACGCAATAGAGTATGATTGCTGCGACCCGTTGCAGCTAAAGCCTTCACTTGAAATGCGTGAAATACCCGGTCTTTTCGGTGCAGGACAGTTTAACGGAACGAGCGGCTATGAAGAGGCTGCAGCACAGGGACTTATGGCAGGAATAAATGCGGCAAGAAAACTAAAAGGTCTCCCGAGCATTGTTTTTGACAGAAGTGAAGCATATATAGGCGTACTGATAGATGACCTCGTAACAAAAGGAACGAATGAGCCATACAGAATGCTTACTTCAAGGGCAGAATACAGACTTTTATTGCGTCAGGACAATGCAGATTTGCGTCTGACACCCACGGGATATGAAATAGGACTTATCTCAGAAGAAAGGTATAAAAAATTCCTTGAGAAAAAAGATAATATTGAAAAAGAAATAGAGAGAATAAATTCTGTAAATATACCGCCAACAAAAGAAATCAACGAATATCTGGAAAAAAATGGAAGTCAACTTCTTACAACGGGTATCCGTCTTGCAGAGCTTATAAGAAGACCTGAGCTTTGCTATGAAGACCTTGCACCATTTGATAAGGAAAGACCTCAGCTTGAAAAAACACATTGGCAGCAGGCGGAAATAGCCGTAAAATACGAGGGTTATATAAAAAGGCAGTTCGACCAGGTTGAGCGTTTTGCAAAAAATGAAAAGAAAATGATACCTCAGGATATAGATTATTCAAAGGTATACGGTCTTCGGACAGAGGCAAGGCAGAAGCTTGAGAAAATGCGCCCCGAAAATATAGGAAGAGCAAGCAGAATAAGCGGTGTAAGCCCTGCTGACATAGGTGTTCTTCTTATTTACCTTGCAACAAATAAAGACGAAAAGAGGGAATAGAAATGGATTTAATAAAGGAAGCTGCAAAATTTGACATAGAAATCACATCACAAATGCAAAACAGTCTTGAAAAATATGCAGATATGCTGATTTCCTATAATAAAGTTATGAATTTAACGGCTATTACAGAGCCTGATGAAATTAAGGAAAAGCATTTTCTTGACTCTCTTACCCTTATTACAAGCGGAAAGCTTTTTGAGGGCTGCAGTCTGATTGATATAGGTGCAGGTGCAGGGTTCCCGTCACTCCCGGTGAAAATAGTGAGGGAGGATATTGACCTTACAATGCTTGATTCCTTAAATAAGCGTATAGGCTTTTTAAATGATGTAATAAGTGAAATAGGTATAGAAAAAGCACGTGCAATACATTTTCGTGCAGAGGACGGCGGCAGGGATAAAACCCTTCGTGAAAAGTTTGACGTTGCAACGGCACGTGCTGTTGCAGACCTTGCCGTTCTTTCAGAATATGCACTTCCTTTTGTGAAATTAGGCGGATACTTTGTTGCATTAAAGGGAAATGCGCCCGAGGAAGAAATAAATAATGCCAAACGTGCCATAAAGGAAATGGGCGGACAAATAGAAGAAGTAAAGGAAGTGGTTTTACCGTCAGGAATTAATCACTGCCTTGTAATAATTAAAAAGATAGCTCCGACACCTTCAAAATACCCACGAAAAGCAGGCAAGCCAAGCAAAGAGCCGATTGTTTAAAATTGTCACATTAGAGAAAATAGCGAGTTTTTGAAAGAAAATTGGTGAGAATAAGGCGAAAGTTTTATCTTTAATATCTCTTGACAGTGTGGTAAAATAGTATCATAGAAAGGACTGTTTGCTATGATACGCACCACACAGAAGATTAAGATGATTAAGACGGCAGAAATTTCACCAAATCCTTATCAGGCAAGAAGAAACTTTGACAGAAAAAAGCTTGAAGAGCTTTCACTGTCAATAAAGGAAAATGGTATGCTTTCCCCCGTTATTGTAAGGGGAGGTTTAAGCGGATATGAGCTTATTTGCGGGCAAAGGCGTCTGCGGGCGGCAATAATGGCAGGACTTCGGGAAATTCCGGCTATTATAATAAAGGCAGGCGATGCACAGTGTGCCTACCTTAATCTTACAGAAAATCTTCAGCGTGAAAACCTCACTTTTTTTGAGGAGGCAGAGGGTTTTTATAATCTGATGGCATATCACAAAATAAAAAGGGAAAGGCTTCCCCTTCTACTTTCACTTGAATGGATGAGAATTAATGAAAAGGTGCGTCTTTTAGGACTTAGCGAGAAGGTAAGGTATAAAATAGAGGAAAAGGGATACAAAGAAAAGTTTGCAAAAGAGCTTTTAAAACTTCGTGATGAGGAAAAGCAACTCGAAATCATAGACAGAGCAGAGAAAGAGGACTGGTCATTTACAAGACTTTCAAAAGAAGTGAAAGAAGAAATAAAGGAAATGGCAAAAAAACGTCTTTGGGAGTCAAAGTCTTTTAAAGAAAAGAACATAAGGGAAAAGATGCCCGTATACATAAACACTGTTAAAAAAACGGTGGAGCTTCTAAGGAAAAATGGAGCATCAGTTGATTTTTTTCAGCAGGAAAACGAAGAATACAGTGAATTTACTGTGAAAATACATAAAAAGTAGCCGCATTTTAAAAAAATGCGGCTTTTTTTGCAAAAAAAGATAAAAAAATGTTTCACGTGAAACAATTATGTGCTATAATAGCTATATTCAACCGAATTAGATTTTGAAAGGAATGAATTTTGTTGAGCAGGATAATTGCTGTTGCAAATCAGAAGGGCGGCGTGGGAAAAACGACAACGACGGTAAACCTTGCAGCCTGCCTTGCAAAGCTTGGGAAAAAAGTTCTTTTAATTGATATAGACCCTCAGGGAAATTCGACAAGCGGACTTGGAATTGATAAAAGACGCTGTGAAAAGACCGTTTATGACTGCCTTATAAATGAGGAGAAGATGGAGAATGTAGTTCTTCCAACACAGTATGAGAATTTGAGTATTTGCCCGTCAAACTTAGACCTTTCGGGTGCTGAAATAGAGCTTATAAGTGTTATGGGACGGGAAAGCAGACTAAAGGAAAGTATAGAAACCGTAAGAGATGAATATGACTTTATTCTGATTGATACACCACCGTCGCTTGGACTTATAACCATAAATACCCTTACGGCGGCAGATAGTGTGCTTATCCCCATACAGTGCGAGTTTTATGCGCTTGAGGGCGTAAGTCAGCTTACAGAAACGATAAAAAGAATAAGAAAAGCCTTAAACCCCACTCTTTTCATTCAGGGAATAGTTATGACAATGTATGATGCTCGCACAAATCTTGCGGTGCAGGTGGTGGATGAAGTAAAAAGGTTTTTCCCCGGAAAGGTTTATTCTACGATTATTCCAAGAAATGTGAGAATAAGCGAGGCACCAGGTTTTGGAAGACCTGTTATATATTATGACAGCTCCTGCGCAGGTGCGCTAAGCTATACGGAGCTTGCGGCAGAGCTTATAGAAAGCGTAGAATCCGAAGAACAGGAGGATTAAGATGAAGAGGGTTTTAGGACAAGGACTTGATGCTCTTTTCTCCAAAAGCGGCAGTATTGACGAAGACACTCAAAAAGAGCAGGGCGAAGTAAAAATGATAAGGACAAGCCTTATCGAGCCGAGACGTGACCAGCCAAGAAAGAATTTTGACAGAGAACAGCTTCAGGCATTGGCAAATTCCATCTCTGAACACGGCGTAATACAGCCAATAATAGTTACGGAGGGGGAAAACGGCTATTACAGTATAATAGCGGGTGAAAGAAGATGGCGTGCATCAAAGATGGCAAATCTTCTGGAAATACCCGCAATTGTAAGAACTTATGATGAACTGCAGATAGCAGAGGTTGCGCTGATTGAAAATTTGCAGAGAGAGGACCTCAACCCTATAGAAGAGGCTCTCGGATATAAAACTCTTATGGAAAAATTTTCGATGACGCAGGATAAGGTCAGTGAAAGAGTCGGTAAAAGCCGCAGTAATGTTGCAAATATGTTAAGACTTCTTTCTCTTGAAGATGAAATAAAACAGCTTCTTGCGCAAAATGCCCTTACAATGGGGCATGCAAGGGCGCTTTTATCACTTCCTGAGGGTAAAGGAAGAATTGAGGCGGCAAAGAAAATAGTTACTCAGGGGCTTAGCGTAAGGCAGGCAGAGGCTCTCAAAAAAGAAGAACCTGTCCCCAAGAAAACGCCTGCCCCCTCTAAAGTCAGTGCATATGAAGATGTAGAAAGAAATCTCTCGCAGAAGTTTGGAACTAAGGTAAGGATAAAAGGCGTAAAAAAGGGAAAAATTGAGCTTGAATTTTACAGCGTGGCAGACCTTACCAGAATAGTTGATTTGCTTGATTAAAATTGATTATAATAATTGCTTATAAATACGAAAGGAAGTTTTGAAATGTTAGACCTTAAACTTATCAGAGGTGAAACGGACAGAGTGAAAAAAGCTCTGGCAAGAAGAAAAGAAGTTGTTGATATCGATGCAATAATCGAAATTGACGATAAAAGACGTGCTCTTTTGGTAGAAGCAGAAGCTCTTAAGGCAAAGCAGAACGAGGTTACAAAGCAAATTCCCGTAATGAAGAAAGAGGGAAAGGACACAACCGAGGTTTTTGCCCAGATGAAAGAAATTTCAGAAAAAATCAAGGAGCTTGACAGTAAAACGCGTGAGGTTGAGGATGAGCTTAACCGTATGATGCTCACTATCCCCAATATTCCCAGCGAAGATGTTCCTGATGGAGACACTGACGAGGATAATATAGAAATAAGAAAATTCGGTGAGCCGAAAGATTTTGGTTTTGAGCCGAAGCCTCATTGGGATTTAGGTAAGGATTTAGGAATACTTGATGCTGATACTGCGGCAAAAATAACGGGCGCACGCTTTACCGTTTATAAGGATGCGGGCGCAAGACTTGAAAGAGCTGTTATTAACTACTACCTTGACACACATACTGAGAAGAACGGCTATACAGAGGTATTCCCTCCGTTTATGGTGCATAGAAATTCAATGGTTGGAACAGGACAGCTTCCTAAATTTGAAGAGGATGCGTTCAAGGTTTCAGATACCGATTATTTCCTTGTTCCTACAGCAGAGGTACCCGTTACAAATATGTACCGTGAACAAATTCTTGATGCAAAAGACCTGCCCATAAAGCACGTTGCATATACTGCGTGCTTCCGTGCAGAGGCAGGAAGCGCAGGAAGAGATACAAGAGGTCTTATCCGTCAGCATCAGTTCAATAAGGTTGAGCTTGTTAAATTTACAAAGCCTGAGGATTCTTATGAAGAACTTGAAAAGCTTACAAATGATGCAGAAAAGGTGCTTCAGGGATTAGGACTTCCCTACCGTGTTGTAAGAATTTGTATCGGTGACCTCGGCTTTACTGCAGCAAAGAAGTACGATATTGAGGTATGGATGCCCTCTTACGGCAGATATGTTGAAATTTCATCCTGCAGTAATTTTGAGGATTTCCAGGCAAGAAGAGCTAATATTAAGTATAAAGACGGTCAGGGCAGCAAAGCGCAGTTTGTTCATACACTTAACGGCAGCGGCGTTGCTGTAGGAAGAACTGTAGCGGCAATTATAGAAAACTATCAGAATGAGGACGGAAGCATTACCGTTCCTGAGGTTCTTGTACCGTATATGGGCGGAAAAACAGTAATTAAATAAAAGGGATTAAAAAATGACTTGGGTTATCCAAGTCATTTTTTCTGTATAGGAATGTAAAAAAATAAGCAATGCTTAAGAAATGAGCGGAGCGCTCGGCAAGGTGTCCTTTTGGTGTCAAAAGGACCAAAAACGCAGCTTTATCGATATGATTAGTTTCATATAAAACTAAAGTGTCCACACGTTTTTAAAATAACGTGACGGCATATTCTGTTTCTGGAGCTTTGTGTTTTCTCTTTCTTTTATCGAGATTGCATCAAAGAAAGCTTTCCACAGCTTTTCGATTTCCGCCTCATCACTCCCCTTTTCGGGAGGGACAAGTCCATCGGCAGAAGAAACGTGCCATCCTTTAGTGTCGTAGACGGCACAAACATTATGTGTGACATCGTGAAGAACAAACGGAATTATTTTCAGTCTGTTTACAAAAAAAGGAGTAAGAATGGGTAAAATATTGTTCTCAGGTGCAATTTTTGCGTACTGAACACCCCATTGCATAACTGAAAACCTTGTAAACTGACGAAACTTTTCTGTTTCACGTGAAACATTTTCGGCGAGCTTGAATGCACGTGCGACCGTATCCTCTGAAAGAGCGGAGTTTGTGATGCTGCCGTTTTTAAAGCCGAGCATCATATAATTATATATAATAAGGTCTTTGTCAGGTGCAGAGCTTAAAAAAACATAATAAAGACGCTTAAGCCCAAAGCTTCCTATTTTACGGAAAATTGCATCATAGACACGTCTTGCACGGTTTTTGTTTGTAGGGACCTCCACATAGCGGGCATTAAGAGAAAACTGCATTCCCTTATATATGCAAATTCCGCAGGGAACAATACGGGAATAGACGGCTGTGTAAATAACATTTAAAAGCCCGTCAAAGCTGCCGTCATATATATAAAATACGTCCTGAGTATCTAAATTTGCCTGAAATGACATAAAATCCCTCCTAACTGTATTTAAAATTCACCGATTACAGAAGTAAGCTTTTCTGCAGGCGGCGGTAAGAGTGAATCGTAATTACTGAAAAAAGATAGCTGCTGTGCGTTTTGTATGGCGGGAAGCATAGCGCTTGAGTGTGTGAGCGCACTGTAAATAAAGCTATAGTCCATTTTAAAGGCACTGTACATATATTTCCCGTTACACGTTATAAAGTATGCCGCCCTTTTTAAAACCACACGCAGTTTTTTTAATGCCTCAAAATCAAGGGAACGTACTCTGCGTGCAGTAACAATGCGCTTTGCACACGTTACCCCTATCCCCGGAACTCTTAAAAGCATCTCATAGGGCGCACGGTTTATTTCTACGGGGAAAAGATGCAGATTTTTCATTGCCCAGTTGCTTTTAGGGTCTAAAAGCGGGTCTAATGAGGCGTTTTCATCAAGAATTTCGTCTGTATGAAAGCCGTAAAAGCGTAAAAGCCAGTCAGCCTGATAAAGACGATGCTCCCGAAGTAACGGTGGATTTATATCCTTTGGAAGTGCAGGATGATTTCCTACGGGTATATATGCGGAAAAATAAACTCTTTTAAGAGAATACTTATTATACAAAGCCTCTGTCAGGGAAAGTATCTTATAATCACTGTCATTGGTTGCACCTATTATCATTTGTGTACTTTGCCCGCCGGGAACAAAATGGAGCTTGTTTTTTACGGTAAGAGAGCTTTCCTTAACCTCGGTAATAGTATCTTTAATAAACTGCATCGGTCTAAGTACAGACTGGCGTGTTTTTTGCGGCGCAAGCATTTTTAATCCTGCTTCACTTGGAAGCTCTATATTAACACTCATTCTGTCGGCAAGAAAGCCTATTTCACGAAGAAGTATCTCTGATGCCCCCGGGATTCCCTTTACGTGAATATAGCCGTTAAATTTATAGTTAAACCGTAAAAGCTTAAGCGTTTTTAAAATAAGCTCTGCCGTGTAATCAGGTGATTTTATTATACCGCTGCTTAAAAAAAGCCCTTCTATATAGTTTCTTCTGTAAAAATCAATGCAAAGGGCAGAGAGCTCCTCGGGAGTAAAGCTTGCACGAGGGATATCATTTGAAACACGGTTTTGGCAATATTTACAGTCATTAATACAGTAATTGGTAAATAAGACCTTTAAAAGAGAAATACATCTGCCGTCTTTGCTGAAAGCGTGGCAACAGCCTGCCTGTGTAGGTGCGCCGATACCTCCGTAATTAAAGCTGCGCTCACTGCCGCTTGATGAGCAGGAGGCATCATACTTTGCACTGTCTGCAAGAATTTGAAGTTTTTCCATAAGCTCCACTTAAATCACTCTCTTTTCTAAAGAGAGTATAACACAAAAAAAAACAAAATGCAAACATTTGTTCGCATTTTGTTAAGGAAATATTGGGAAATTATAATGTTTTACGTGGAGAGAAGAAAAGAAGTTTCAGAAAAACAGTAGTTATAGGGGCAAGAACAAGACCTAAAACACCAAAAAGCTTCATTCCTACGTATATTGAAAAAATGGTGGCAAGAGGATGAATGCCGAGCTTTTTACCGACAATTTTAGGCTCACACAATTGGCGGGCAAGAAGTGCCGTTCCGTATAAAATCAAAATTCCCCACGCTAAAGAGGTTTTTCCCGCTAAAAAATTAAAAATAGCCATTGGAATAAGGATTGCCCCCGTGCCGAAAACGGGGACGGCATCGACAAGCGCAGTAATCAGGGCAAGGGTAAAGGAATAATTTATTTTAAGCATTAAAAATCCGCAAAGAAGGATAATAAAAATAATTCCTTCGATTATAAGCTGAGCTTTAATAAAAGCAGCGGCAGCATTAAAAAAGGTGTTTTTTGTCTTTAAAAAGAAATTACATACCTTTTCGCCAAAAAAGTTACGAATAAGATTAAATATTGAGTTACCCTCTTTAAGCAGAAAAAAGGTTGTAAAAACTGTTGTGAAAACCCCTAAGAGAACAGCGGGAATGTTTTTTGCGGCACTGAAAACTCTGATGCTGAAGTCCGATAATAGTTTTCCAAGCTGTTTTTGAAGTGCCTCAGAGAAAGAATAAAGAACCTTAGATGTATTTCCGCCCTGCAGAGAAAAAGAAAAATCCTGCGCACGTGTAAAAAGCCTTTGCGACGCCCTTGAAACCGATGATGCATAGGAATTATATATTGCGGAAGAATTTTCGCTGAGGGAACGAAGCTCCGCCCATAATTTAGCGGAAAGAAAACGTATTATAAGGAAAAGAATAAGGGATATTATAAAAAGCGACAAAAAAGCAGAAAGAGAGGACGGAATTTTACGCCTTGACAGAGCTTTATTTAGCGGATTTGCGGCAAGGTACAGAAAAAATGCGGCAATAAACGGCCACAGAAGCTTAAGAGCAAATGGAATAAAAAGAAGAATAAGTGATAAAGGAATTAAAAATATTATAAAATCAACGCATAGGGAGCGAAGAAGTTTAAGCGAAATTAACTTCAATAAAATTCCCTCCAAAAACAAAAATAGAAAGAGTTACTAAACTCTTTCTATTTTATTCTGAATTATAATAATTTAAACTTTCACGGATTATTTATCAAGAAATTTTTTCATAATTGTATATCCGACATCAACCTTTTCGCCGTATTTACGTGCAAATTCTTCTGTGAAACGATAATCGTTTGCACGATTATCACCTTTTTTATAGATTACACACGGAACGGGATCGCTGCTGTGAGTTTTGGTGGAAACGGGCGTGGGATGGTCAGGCATAACCATAAATGCATAATCCTCGCCTGCTTTTTCAAGACGGCTTCTTATATAGCCGATAACCTTTTCATCAATAAGCTCAAGACTGCGTGTTTTTCCTATAGCATCGCCCTGATGACCGCATTCGTCAGGTGCCTCCAGATGGACATAAACAAGGTCTGCATTATCCTTTAAAAGGGCATCTGCCGCAGCCTTTGCCTTACCGTCGAAATTGGTGTGGATATTTCCCGTTGCACCCTCGACATCGATGCTCTTCATTCCTGCTAAAATAGCAATTCCCTTTATAAGGTCAACGGCACTTACAACTGCGCCTTTTTTATTATAAAGCTCTTCAAACAAATCAAGTGCAGGACGTGTGCCCTCACCCCATATCCACATTGATGTAGCGGGGTTTTTACCCTCTGCAATACGCTTTTGATTGATAGGATGGTTTTTAAGAATTTCCTCACTCTTTTTCATAAGGTTATAAATTCTTTCGTCAGAGGGAAGATAATCACTTATCTTTCTGTCCGATATATCGTGGGGCGGTGTCAGGGTGAACTTTGAAGGTGCATCTGTCCACACGAAAAGGTGGCGGTAGCTTACCCCACCGTAAAAATGAATATCGCCGCCGCCGAGAGCTTTTTCAATATCTGCCATCAGTGCGCGGCTTTCTTCTGTAGAAATTTCGCCTGCAGAATAATCAAGCATTGTTTTTTCGCTATAATTCTCCTCATCTGAAAGAGTAACGAGGTTTGCACGGAACGTAGTCTGATTATCCTCAATTTTTACGCCGATACTTGCCGCCTCAAGCGGGGAACGGCCTGTATAACAGTTTAAGGGGTTATAGCCCATAACAGAGAGGTTTGCAACATCACTGCCCGGCTTCATACCGTCGGGAACTGTTTTTACAAGGTAGAGAGAGCCGTTTTTTGCAAAATCGTCCATATTGGGCGTACTGCTCTTTTCAAGGGGTGTAAGATTACCAAGCTCTGCAACAGGAATATCTGCACAGCCGTCTGTAAGAATAATTACATATTTCATAAAATCAAGACCTTTCTTCTGTTTGATTATAACAAGGAATGCTTTTTTTTTCAAGAATAAACAAGAAAAAATGAATAAATTTTCATAAAATGAAGAGCTTAAAAAGTAGAGGTGGTTTAAATGCTTGAAATATTAAAAAAACGCAGGCAGTACATTTTACTCTCTGCATTGCTTTGCCTTGTAACGGCGTTTTCTCTTGTGCAGTATAAGAGGGCAAGAGAGCTTAGCTATGCCAGAGAGATAGAGTTTAACAGAGTTTTTACAGAGCTTACAGAATATGTGGATGACCTTGAAATTTCGCTTTTAAAAGGTCAGGTTATATCTACACCACAGCAGATGGCAAAGCTTGCAGGGGATTTATACGGACAGTCAAGCGGTGCAAAGGCAAACTTGGCATTACTTCCTCTTGACGGACATCAGCTTGAAAAAACATCGGAGTTTTTGTCACAGGTCGGAGAATACGCAAATTCAATTTCAGCAAAAATGCTCAGAGGCGAAAAAATGAGCGATAAAGAAATAAAAACAATGAGCGAATTGCGCAAATACGCAAATACACTTAAAAGCGGTCTTGACGAAATGCTTATGGGAGTAAATGAGGGAAGGATATCTCTTTCAAATTCTTCGTCAAAAATAGGACGTCTTATGGGCGGAGGAAAGGTTGCTATGGCAAGTGAACTTGCCTCCCTTGAGGAAGAGTTTCACTCTTACCCCTCGCTGATATATGACGGCCCGTTTTCACAGCATCTTACACTTAAAGAAGCAGTGCTGACAAAGGGAAAGGCACAGATAAATGAGAAGCAGGCAATAAATTACGCAAAAAAATTTACAGACAGACAGGAAGTTACTGTCTCTGAAATCGGCGGAAAATTACCTGCATACAGTATAAAAAGTAAGGACCGTGTTATAGAATACACGAAAAACGGCGGAATACTTCTTCTTTTGATGCGTGACAGAAACATTGATGAAGAAACAATTTCCCTTGAAGATGCAAAGGTAAAGGCGGAGCTTTTCCTGCGTGATAACGGATTTATGGATATGCGGGAGAGTTATTATGAAAAACGTGAGGGAAGTATCGTTATAAACTACGCCTATGAGCAGGACGGTTATGTTGTATTTCCTGATTTGGTAAAGGTCAAGGTTGCACTTGATAACGGTGAGGTAATAGGCTTTGAAAGCCGCGGATATATAATGAACCATACGGTGCGTCAAATCCCCGCTCCGAAAATAAGTGAGGAAAAAGCCCTTGAAAATGTAAGTGCAGGACTTAAAATAAAAGGTGTGACAACTGCAATAATCCCCCTTGAGGACGGCAGTGAGGCGTGCTGTTATCAGATAAAGGGTATTGTTTCAGGCAAGCATTTTTTGACGTATGTAAACACGCAGACGGGCTATACGGAGGATGTTCAGATATTACTTGAAACAGAGGGCGGGACGCTCGCAGTGTGAAAAAAATTTAATAAATCCCGTTTATCAAATTTACAACAAAAACAAGCAAATTGGATGGGGTATTATTCCTCTTCCTTTTCCATTTTGCAAGCTTTTTTAAATTCATGGTTGCAAATTTAAGCCTTACCCAGTTTGTTACCTGTGCAAGACCTGCATATGGAGTGTATCTCATGGCGTGCTTTTCTTTGTAGTTTCTAAATTAACCTCCCTTATGCCTAACCGAAACGAAATAATCCGAACCTGCCCAAAATGGCTGAAAATCGGCTTTTTCTTCGTTGTCGGTCTTGAAATACGAAACAGTATTCCTTCGCCCTGCCGCCTTGAAAAATCTCAATTTTGAGACATTTTGGGTTTGTGGAATTTTTTGCACGCTGTTTTTCGTCAG
>JAFSBF010000017.1 GCA_017441965.1 Clostridia bacterium
TCATAATATTGACTCATCAACGGCACTGCCTTCAAATATCAGTGTAGGTACAGCAGGCGTAAATGTGACTAAAATGGAGTCAATAAAAGGCAGTAAACGTCATTTCCGTTTAACCTTTAACAAGGCGCTGGAGCCTGAAACAACATACTCCCTTACATTTAACGGCTTTTCAGATTATTACAGTGATGTAATGGGGCAGACACAGACTATCAGTAATGTTACAGCTCAGCTTACAACACGTGACGCAATAACACATATCGGCGATATAAAATTTTATTCAGTATATAACACTGAAACAAAAACCGAGGCAACAAGCCTTACGGGATTTTCAAACGGAAATATCACAGTTGCACTTGATATTGTAAATGAAAAGAGCACTTCATTTAACTCAGCACTTATCGCAGTGCATAAGAGAGGTGGCAAAATCATTTCTATCAAGGCAGATGATGTTGCCATATCAAAAGGCACAGATGTGAAAAAACTTGATTTTATTAATGTAAGCGAGGGTGACTGTGTTGAGGCATATCTGTGGAACAGTGTGCAGGGAATGCAACCTATTGCAAACGGAAAGGTAATAGATACAGCGACTGTTACCGATATTCCACTAAATGCAGAAACGGTAATTTCTTCTATAGATAATGTCAGTGCATTATTATCTCCTGTTACGTCTACAGATGATATGAAAATAACGGTTAACGCAGCGGCAGCTAAGGAAAATGCAGCCGTTACGGCATTGGTTTTAAAGCCTGATAAGGTATTTAATTCACTGACTGCATCAAACCTTGCAGCATATGTGGACTTTGTCGGTCAGGGCGTTTTGAATGAACAGAAGAAATGCACCTTTGACTACATTGTTACAGACGGACAGAATAATAAAACATATACGGCATATGTGGGTGGTAATAAGGTTTTGGAAAAAGAAATGACGCAGGTGCTTTTCCGCTCTTCCGTATTTATGAAAGCAGTAATAAAAAAGATTGACACTTCAACTGCTGATGAAATTGCAGCTATACTTGCAGGTGGCAAGACCACAATTAAGGATGATAATGGAGTTGTTCTTGCTGCTGATTTTGATGCTAACGAGATTTTGATGCTTGATTTAACAGATTATAATACGCTTACCGACTATACAACAAGAGAGAACTTTAAAAAGAGGGTAAGTATTGCACTCCACGATGAAAGCTTTGCGGAAAAAGGCATTGAAGATATTGTGAGCGTATTTAATGAAAGTGTCAGCGAGCAAAAGGTAAACGAGCAGGCGTATAAGGCACTTCTTGCAAAAATAAACGCAGATGTATGGAGTGCACTTGAAACAACACTTACAACAAATAACGCAACTGTGCTTTATGAAGCATATACGGGAAGCTACAATTCAATCAAGAATGACGCTTCTCTCCGTGAAGCATTTTACAAAAAGCTTGCAAACGATTATACATTTAATAACTTTGATGAGCTTCGCACCGCATTTGAGAATGAGGCGAAAAACTTAATCCCCACAGGCACAACTCCTGTTCCTGAGCCTGATTACGGCGGAGGCGGCGGTGGCGGTGGAGGCAGTGCTAAATATAGCAATGACCTTATCACTCCTCAGGAAGCGACACCGCTTGAAAAAGAGGTGCAGGACGGCTCAAAGAACAGTTTTAATGATATTTCCGATGTCCAGTGGGCGAGGGAGGCAATCCTTGCTCTTTCAGATGCAAATATCAT
The DNA here is from genome assembly GCA_017441965.1 of Clostridia bacterium. Classification (GTDB taxonomy): domain Bacteria; phylum Bacillota; class Clostridia; order UMGS1883; family UMGS1883; genus UMGS1883. Next base: position 1,708 of record JAFSBF010000017.1, read on the forward strand.
AAACGGCGTTGCAGATGGAAAGTTTGCACCGCACGCTAATGTAACGCGTGAACAGTTTGTAAAAATGATTGTACTGGCATTTGATTTATATGACGCTGATGCATCGCTTAATGGATTTATTGATGTTGAGGCAGGACAGTGGCATGAAAAATATATTGCAAGTGCAGTAAATTCAGGAATAATCTACGGCGTTGACCATGAGCATTTTGGTGTGGGTAAAGAGCTTTCACGTGCTGAAATGGCAACAATTTGCTACAGAGCGGCAGTTGCAGCGGGAAAAACCTTCCCCGAAAACGATGCGCACACCTACAGTGACAACGCAGATATTCCGCAGTATGCCAAAGAGGCTATAGCGGCTATGAGCGGCGCAGGAATTATAAACGGTATTGGAAATAACCTCTTTGCACCAAGTGATAAGGCAACACGTGCTATGGCGGCAAAGGTTTGTTACCTTTTGAGAGGAGAGATGTAAATGAAGAAAATAATATCACTTATTATCTGCCTTTGCATCCTTGCAAGCTTTACCCCCGCTATGGCAGAGGATATACCATCATTAAATAATGAGGCAATGCAGACACTTTCAGCCCTCGGCATAATGGAGGGAATTGACGGCGATTTAATGCCTGAAAAAATACTTACACGTGCGGAGCTGGTAACACTTCTTGCACGCATTATGAATATGGAATATTCCTCGGGAAAAATGTATTTTGAGGATGTGCCTGCTGACCATTGGGCGCAGGGCGCAATTTCCGCCGCATACGAGCGGGGAATTATAAACGGGGTTGACAGTACGCACTTTGCCCCCGATTCACCCGTAACTATTGAGCAGGCTGTAAAAATGCTTGTAACGGCGCTTGGCTACGGCGGTCAGGCTGTGCGGAAAGGCGGCTATCCAACAGGTTATGTAAGTATAGCACAGAAAATCGATCTTTTAGACAAGGTTGGTGCATCAAACGGGCTTATATTAAGACGCAATGCGGCAGCGCAACTGTTTTATAACGCACTCCACCTTGAACTTCCGCTTCTTGAAAGTATATCATCTGACGATGCCGAGTTTGTAACACGTGAGGGTGTTACCCTGCTTTCAGAAAACCTGAAAATAAGAAAAGGGGAGGGCATCGTTAATGCAAATGATGTGACAACCCTTGCACTCTCAGGCGGTGTAGCTGACGGATGCGTACAAATCGGCAATATGGTTTTTAAGGAAGGAAATACCAACGCCTCAGACTATATCGGATACCGTGTAACCTATTATGCTAATATTGCAGAGGGTAATGAGCCGTATGAGCTTCTCTATGTAACAATTGATGAGGACAGAAACGAAGTACTCACCGTTCTTGCTGAAGATATTCTTGATAGCACAACAGAAACAAAGCTTTGCTATACAGAGAATAATAAGCAAAGGACAGAGACAATTTCCATCTACGCTGACCTTCTGTATAACGGGGTGAGTATCGGTGGCTTTACAAAAACAGATATTACATCAGCAAAGGACTTTGTTACCTTTATTGACAATAACGGCGATAATCAGTTTGACGTTATCCGTGTTTTTGACCCGAAAACGATTGTGGTTGGTGCGGTAAATACGACAACCTTTGGGGTGTACGACAGAGATAATGCGACAGATTTTACGCTTCTTGACCCTGATGAGGATGACTATACCTTCACAATTTATGAAAACGGCGTAAAAACGGACTTCTCCGCAATCAAAGTTGGAAGTGTAGTATCTGTTGGTGAAAGTAAAAATATAAGCGGCAGAAAAAATAAAACCGTACTTATTTCAAATGCTTCAAAAGAGGGAATTATAAGTGCCGTGGGCGATAACAGTGTTCTGATTGATGATGAGGAATATAAGGCATCCTCTGCTATTATAACCACACTGAAAAAATACCTTGGTAAGAGCATCAATGTCAGCATAGATGCAATGGGAAGAGCGATAAGGGCAGATGAAAAGGCAATAGACCTTTTCTCCTACGGTTATCTCATCACATGGGGGAAGGATAAAGGGATTTCAAATAAAATCCTGCTTAAAATTTTAACGCAGGAGAGTGAAGTGAAAATCCTTAATGCAAAAGAAAAAGTCTCCCTTGATGGAAACACCGCCCAAAAAACATCTGATGTAATGACACTTCTCACCTCGACAGTGCGTGATGGCGGCAGCGGTGTGGAACAGCTGATTCGCTACAGACAAAACGCAGACGGTGAAATTATTGCAATTGATACTACGGCAAGCGGCAGTGGCGGAGATAGTGATAAGTTGACGCTTTCCTACGGAAAAGGAAACTATGACGGAGAAAATGATGTTCGCTATATGCAGAATGCAAAAAGCTTTGGTGAAACAAACCCCAAGTTTACGGTAGGGGAAGATACAATTCTGGTTCTTGTTCCGCCGCAGGAAAAAAAGAATAATGATGAGGATTATTTTGCAGGGGATATGTCCTCTCTTGCAAGTTCCACCTACTATGACGATATAGAGGTGTATGATTTGAGCGATACACGTCAGGCAAAGGTTATCCTGCGGGAGAGCGAGGCAGTGCTACCCGTTGAATCGAGCAGCTCAATGGTTATAATTACAAAAATCTCCAATTGTACCAGCATCTACGGAGAGGATGCCTATAAAATTACGGGTATACAGGGCGGTGACACTGTAACCTATATTACAAAGGACACTTCAGTTCTTGAGAAACCCTGGGATGATGAACTGTGGGACGGCGCAACGGGAATAACAAAAACGCACGCCGATGTAAAAGGAAGCAATCAGAATTTACAGCTTCTCTACCGAAAAGGAGATACATATAAAAAAGGTGATTTGGTACGTTGGCGCCTTAATCACAAAAATGAAATTGTAAATATAGAGCCTCTTCTTACCGGTATTATAGATGAAACCGTACTTTGCGGTTTTCATTCGGTAGGTACGAATGACGGAAGCTTTTATGCAACGGTTGGTGTTTCCTATGGCACACTTAAAAAGAAGGACGGCTTCAATATTCTGCTTGATACAGTAGAAACAATTGAGAGAAATGAAAACAGCGGTTGGTATGAGCTTACAAGCAAGGGACTGGATGTTTCACGTGTGCCTGAAACACCGTATATAATAAGCGGAAATGAGCGCTATTATGTTTATCACGTGCTTGAAGATTATCTTGAGGTAAGCTCAGCAGAAGTGCTTAATGAGCATCTCTATGACATAAGTTCATCCTCAAAGGTTGCCGTTGTGACAAAGAACGGTGCACCGTCAGATATTATTGTTTATAAATTTAATTAATTATTATATAGAAAGGAAGAATGAAAATGAAAAATCTCAAAAAGTCTCTTTTGATAGTTCTTGCGCTTTGTATGCTGCTTTCAGGCTGCAACGGTAAGAAGGAGGAGGCATCGACAGGTGATGCAAATATAGATTTGTCATCATACCCCATCCAGACTGATGTTACACTGACATATTTCCGTGCGATGCCCTCCAATGCGGCAACACTTGTTGATAACTACGGAGAAACAAATTACGCAAAGGAATTTGAAAAGAGAACAGGTGTCAAGCTTGAGTATATGCACCCCGGTGCAGGAGCAATAGTTGAGGCGCTCAATCTTATGGTTGCATCTGACGAGCTTCCCGACATTGTTGAATATGCCTGGGTAAGCGACTATGTTGGCGGCCCCTCCAAGGCTATCAACGATGACGTTATTGTAAGTCTAAATGACTACAAGGAGTATGCACCGGCACTTTTTGCCCGTCTTGCAGAAAATGAAGAATATGATAAGGCAGTTAAGACAGATAACGGCGACTACTATGGCTTCCCGATGATTCAGGAGAGCTTAAAGCTTGCAGTAACAAACGGCCCCGTTGTTCGTGCCGACTGGCTTCGTGAGCTTGGACTTGATGCACCGAAGACACTTGCCGACTGGGAGGAGATGCTCACTGCATTTAAGGAAAAGAAAGGCGCAAAGGCACCCTTCTCCTTCAACTACGGTGTTCCCAATGCGTTCTTCGCACTGCTTAACTGCAGCCGCGATGCATACATAAAGGGTGATAAGGTAGTATACGGCGCAGTGCAGGAGGAATTTAAAGAGGCGCTTACCCTTGCACGCGACTGGTTTGAAAAGGGTCTTCTTGACAACAACATAGCTTCCGTTGATTCAAAGCTTACGGGAAGTCAGCTCCTTTCAGGAACGACAGGCGCAACCTTCCTCAGCGGCGGCAGCGGTATAGGACCCTACCTTCAGTCAGGTCAGGCTGAAAATCCGGAGTTTGATTTGATGCCGGTTTCCTTCCCGTCAAAGGCAGAGGGTGCGGTTAACACCTGGATGCCCGCATCACGCCCGATAGGCGGTGCAGCAACAGCGGCAATCACAACAAAGTGTAAGTATCCCGCACTTGCTGCAAAGGTACTTGACTATGTATTTACAGAGGAAGGATATATTCTTGCAAACTTTGGTATAGAGGGTAAAACCTTTACAATGGTTGACGGTGTTCCCACATATACAGAGCTTATTACAAATAACCCCGACGGACTTACCTTCTCGCAGGCACTCGGTATGAATGTTAAGGCAGGCGCAAGTTCCAGCGGTGTAGTAAGTGAAAATTACATAACACAGTATTACGCACTTCCTCAGCAGAGGGCGGCGCTTGACGTATGGCCCGTTGGCGCGGAGAAAGCGATTGAGAAGAAGCTCCCCTCTATCACACCCAAGGATGAAGAGCTTACCGAATATGCAGGTATTATGAATGAGGTACAGAAGTATCGTGACCAGATGGTAATTAAGTTCATTACAGGTATCGAGCCGCTTAGTAAGTTTGACGAATATGTTGAGAGAATGAACGGCTACGGACTTCCCCGTGCAATGGAAATTCAGACAGCAGCTTTAAAGCGATATAATGCAAGATAAGGTGGCAGAATAATAAGTTATGAAAATTAAAGTTAGTTTAGCACAACGCATATTTGATACTTTTAATGTAATCTTTATGCTGTTTCTGATTGTGATAATGATTTATCCGTTGTGGCACGTTGCGTGTGCATCACTTTCAGACAGTAAGCTGCTGCTTGGTCAGCAGGGAATAATGTTAAAGCCGATGGGCTTTAACCTCGAGGCATATAAAGCGGTATTTACAAACAAAATGATAGTTGTGGGATATAAAAATACCCTTATAATACTTCTTTTCGGTGTATGTCTTAACCTTGTAATGACGGGTGTTGCGGCATACTGCCTTTCGAGGAAAAACCTTTACTTAGGTAAGCTTATTATGAAGCTTATCACAATATCAATGTTTGTTTCAGGCGGTCTTATCCCTATGTACCTTTTGGTAACACGTACGCTTGGTCTTGGAAATTCACTGATGTCGCTGATTTTTCCGACGGCGATTAATACGTACAACTTTATAATTATGCGTACCTCGTTTTCACAAATTCCCGAGGCACTGATTGAAAGCGCACGTCTTGACGGTGCAAATCATTTTCAGGTGCTGGTAAAGATTGTTGTGCCGACCTCGCTTGCGATTATATCTGTTATGGTACTTTACTATGCGGTTGCACACTGGAATGCATGGTTTAACGCAAGTATTTATCTTAAAGACCGTTCGCTGTTTCCGCTGCAGCTTGTCCTTCGTGAAATTCTGATACAGAATAACACCTCGGCAATGGCGGATGCAATGGCGGCTGACCAGCACGCAATAGGTGAGTCTATAAAGTATGCAATAATAATGGTAGCAACAATCCCGATATTGTGCGTTTATCCGTATTTGCAGAAGTACTTTACAAAGGGCGTTATGATAGGCGCAGTTAAGGGGTGATAAGTATGAAGACATTTTTTAAAAGGCACGCAGGTCTTCTTAAAAAAGACCTTATAGTAAACAAGGGAATTTACTTTATGCTTATTCCCGTGGTTGTATACTATTTTATATTCCATTACTGGCCTATGTACGGTGCACTGATTGCATTTAAGGACTATACGCCAAAGCTTGGCGTTGCGGGAAGCCCGTGGGTTGGGATGAAGCATTTTATAAACTTCTTCCAAAGCCCGTCCTTCCTCACAGTGCTTGGTAACACCGTTAGAATAAGCCTGACTACACTGCTGTGGAACTTTCCTGCACCGATTATTCTTGCGCTCCTTATAAACGAGCTTAAGAGCGCAAAGTTTGCAAAGGTTGTGCAGACGTGTACATATCTTCCGCACTTTATCTCACTTATAGTAGTGTGCGGTATGGTAAAGGATTTTACAAGGGATACGGGAATTATTACCTATATCTTATCCTTCTTTGGTGTACCGAAGGTTTCACTGCTCGGATATCCGCAGTATTTCCTGCCGATATATGTCGGCTCTGCCATATGGCAGCAGGTGGGA
>JAFSBF010000145.1 GCA_017441965.1 Clostridia bacterium
GCCTTGAGGATGATGTTATCATCACTGTTATTGCAACAGGTCTTGACGGAAAGAAAAAGGACAAAAATGACTTTTTCGGTGCAATTGGCTCTGATGCAAACGGTGATTTGGAAATCCCCAGCTTTTTGCAGAAACCCAGCTTTGATTGATTATAGGTTGTAAAAACGACTATAAATAAAAGGAGAGAAAAACGTGGAGTTTTTTGATAAAGTAAAAAAGGTTGCGGCAGATGTAGCCGTAGCATCGGGCAAGCAGGGAAAAAAGCTTTATGACGTAACTAAGATAAAGCTTGAAATTGCTGAAAAGCAGAACAATGTAAAGGCTCTCTACAAGGAAATCGGTTTTGATGCGTATAAGGCATATAAGGCAAATACCGATGTTGTAGAATATATAAAGGAAAAGCTTATGGCTATAGATGCCATTGAGGAGGAAATTGCAGTTCTCCGCAAGAAGGCAGACGATATTAAAAATACCCAGGAGGTTGGTGTTGAAGATATTGCCTATGCCGATGAGGATGCACAGGATGCAGAGGTATTTGATGCGCAGCAGGAATATGATGAGGCTGAAACAGAGCCTATCGAGCCTATTGAATAAAACTTTAAGGCATCTTAACGCAAAGTTAAGATGCCTTGAATATTTTCTGCTTAAAAATCACTTGACGTTACAAAAAAAGTATGTTATATTATAAAGGATAAAAGCAATGAAGGAGACAGTAGCCTCTGCCGAGTATCAGAGAGAGGGATGCATTTGCTGGAAGCATCCTATACAGAGCTTAGGTGAAGACCACTCCGGAGCTGCAGGGAGGAAACTAAGTATTCTCTGCCGTAAGCCTGCGTTAATGGAAAAATGAGTTAAAATTAAGGTGGAACCGTGCAATAGTTTTGAACTGATGCACCCTTAATACGTTGTATTAAGGGTGCTTATTTTTTTGAAAGGGTGGTAAAAATGGCAGAAATGAACGAACTGCAAACTTTAAGGCACAGTGCGTCACACGTTATGGCGCAGGCGGTAAAAAGACTTTTTCCTGAGGTAAAGCTGGCAATAGGTCCTGCAATTGATACGGGATTTTACTATGATTTTGATTCGGAGCATACCTTCACAACAGAGGACCTTGAAAAAATCGAGGCGGAAATGAAGAAAATTGCCAAGGAAAATCTCAAAATAGAGCGTTTTGAGCTTCCGAGGGAAGAGGCACTCGAATTAATGAAGGATGAACCATATAAAATTGAGCTTATAAATGATCTTCCTGAGGGAGAGACAATTTCATTTTATAAGCAGGGCGAATTTACAGACCTTTGTGCAGGTCCCCACGTAAATTATACGAGCAAGGTTAAGGCGTACAAGCTTCTCAGTGCGACAGGTGCGTACTGGAGAGGTGACGAGAAGAACAAGATGCTCCAGAGAATTTATGCAACAGCATTTCTTACAAAGGACGAGCTTGAGGCAGACCTTCTTATGCGTGAAGAGGCAAAAAAGCGTGACCATAACAAGTTGGGCAGAGAGCTTGAGCTTTTCACCACAAGTGATGTTATAGGTCAGGGACTTCCCATCCTTCTGCCGAAGGGTGCACGTATAATTCAGCTCCTGCAGAGATTTGTGGAGGATGAGGAGCAGAAACGTGGCTGGCAGCTCACAAAAACTCCCCTTATGGCAAAGAGCGACCTTTACAAGATTTCAGGTCACTGGGACCACTATCAGGACGGTATGTTTGTATTGGGTGATGAAGAAAAGGATAAAGAGGTTTTTGCACTTCGTCCTATGACTTGTCCTTTCCAGTATCAGGCATATCTTAACCGTGGAAGAAGCTACCGTGACCTTCCTATGAGATTAAACGAAACCTCTACTCTTTTCAGAAATGAGGCATCGGGTGAGATGCACGGACTTATCCGTGTAAGACAGTTTACTATTTCAGAGGGACACCTGATGTGCACACCCGAGCAGCTTGAGGATGAATTCAAGGGCTGCTTAGAGCTTGCAATATATATGCTCAAAACTCTCGGTCTGTACGAGGATGTTTCGTATCGTTTCTCACAGTGGGATCCCGATAACCGTGAAAAGTATATAGGAACAACAGAACAGTGGGACGAAGCTCAGGGTATAATGGAAAAAATATTAAATCACCTTGAAATCCCCTATAAAGTAGGTATAGGTGAGGCTGCATTCTACGGACCCAAGCTTGACATTCAGATTAAGAACGTATTTGGTAAAGAGGATACCCTTATCACAATTCAGATTGACCAGATGCTTGCACAGCAATTCGGTATGGAATATGTGGATAAGGACGGAAACAAGAAAAATCCCTATATCATCCACAGAACATCAATCGGTTGTTACGAGAGAACACTTGCACTTCTTATCGAGAAGTATGCGGGTAAATTCCCTGTATGGCTTGCACCTGTTCAGATTAAGCTTCTGCCTATCGCAGACCGTCATCTTGACTATATTTATGAGGTTAAGAAAGAGCTTGAGAAAAACGGCATCATAAGAGTTGAGGTTGATGACCGCAGCGAGAAAATCGGCTACAAAATACGTGAGGCACAGCTTGAAAAGGTGCCGTATATGCTTGTTGTTGGTGACAAGGATATTGAAAATAATACTGTTTCCGTTCGTGACAGACGTGACGGCGATTTGGGAAGTATGGCACTTTCTGACTTTATCGCAAAGGTAACGGAAGAGATAGAGAATAAAGTAATTAAGTAATAAAGTAAATTCGAAATTCGAAGTTCGAAATGCGAAATTAAGGCAAAACAAGAACAGAACCCCAATTCAGGGGTTCTGTTCTTGTTTAGTATGATTTTGTTTGGCAACAATGACCGAAAGTGTACAATAAAAAAGTGCACCAACAGAGTTGATGCACCGAAAAATGCACACCCTTCTTTGTTGCGACACAAATCTTAAATGTCCCTCATACAAGTATGCAGAAACAGAGCATGCACTTTTACCGGAAAGTAAAAATACATACTTGCAGATAAGGAACAAAATATTTAGATTTATGTCGCAAGCATAGTATAACACACTCTAAAATAAATTGCAAGAAAAGATTTTTGAAAGTGGTTGACAAAACATAGCTTATTATATATAATAATTATAGAAAAAAGGCAAGACCTCAAACGGTTATGCCAA
>JAFSBF010000146.1 GCA_017441965.1 Clostridia bacterium
GCGGAAGAAGGCTTGAAGACTGATGGCAGCGCTTTCAAAACCGATGGAGGCTGCACTAAAGGCTCTTGCTCAGGTAGATAAGGACGGGGCATATCTTAACCTTGCAGTGCGTGATATCCTTTCTGCAAGCGACATGGACCCACGTGACAAGGCACTTTGTACTACCCTTGCCTTCGGTGTTACAAAAAACAGACTTTTTATTGATAATATTATCGAAAATCTCTCCACGGTAAAGCTTAAAAAGCTTTCCGTATGGATTCACAATATTTTGAGAATAGGAATTTTTTCTATAAAATTTCTTGACCGTATCCCTGAGAGTGCAACGGTTAACGAATGTGTTCGCTTAGCACGCCGATACGGACACGGTGCCTCGGCAGGCTTTGTTAATGCCATACTTCGTGCAGCCTTAAAATCAGACGATTTTCTTCCAAAGAAAACGGCGGATGCAGAATATATCAGTATAAAATATTCTTTCCCGATGTGGCTTACAAAAATGTGGCTTTCCGAGGGCTATGGCGAGGAGTTTTTTGCCGCAATGAATGAGGAGCCGACTGTCACGGTAAGGCTAAATACCCTTCTTGCCACATCTCTTAGCGAAGACTTTGAAAAAAACGCTGCCACACCCTATACATACACATATACGGGCGGCGGCAGTGTTGAAAACACCCCTTATTTTAAAGAGGGACATATTGCCGTTCAGGACGCTGCATCGCAGATTGCAGTAATGGCACTTGATGTTAAAGAGGGTATGAGTGTTCTTGACCTTTGCAGTGCGCCCGGTGGAAAAAGTGCATTTATCGGTCAGCTTTTAAATAATACGGGAAAGCTTGTTTCGTGCGATATACACGAGCATAAGATAGAGCTTATAAAAAACAATCTTTCCCGTCTTGGCGTTACAAATGCCTGTGTTTCACTAAATGATGCAACTGTATTTAACGAAAGCTTTAAAGACGGATTTGACAGAGTGCTTGCAGACGTTCCCTGTTCGGGTCTTGGCGTTCTTCGCCGTAAACCCGATATAAAGTGGACAAAAACGCAGGAGGATAATAATGCACTTACAAAAATTCAGCGTTCTATTATAGATAACAGTGCACTTTATGTAAAAAGGGGCGGAAAGCTTCTTTATTCCACCTGCACAGTAAATAAAGCTGAAAACGAGGATAATGTGAAATATTTTCTTGAAAAGCACTGTGATTTTAACCTCGTTTTACAAAGGCAGCTACTACCCGATAAAGATAAAACTGACGGCTTCTTTTTCGCCGTATTTGAAAGGACGTAAGCTATTTTGAATATTGGTGATTTAACAAAAGAGCAGTTAAAAGAACATATTGTAAATATGGGCGAAAGTGCTTTTCGTGCGAAACAGATTTTTAAATGGCTGCACAGCGGCATAGAAAGCATAACTGAAATGACAAACATTTCCCTCTCTCTTCGTGAAAAGCTTTCAAAGGATTTTGAAATTTTCCTTCCCGAAGTTTACAAAAAGCTTACCTCAAAGCTTGACGGAACGGTTAAATATCTCTTAAAGCTTTCTGACGGAAATATTATAGAAACAGTTGTGATGGACTATCACCACGGCAAAAGCATCTGTATATCAAGTCAGGTCGGTTGCCGTATGGGGTGCACTTTTTGCGCATCTACCTTAAAAGGACTTGTCAGGAACCTTACCCCCTATGAAATCGAGGGGCAAATCCTTCGTGCACAAAAGGACTTAGGCGTAAAAATCAGTAATATTGTAATTATGGGCATAGGTGAACCGCTCGACAATTACGATAATATTATTGCATTTTTAAAAAACATCAATGATGAAGACGGGCAAGGGATAGGATATCGACACATCACACTCTCTACCTGCGGTCTTACAGAAAAAATATATCAGCTTGCAGATGAAATGATGCCGATTAACCTTGCAATTTCCCTCCACGCACCAACGGATACGGCACGACAGGCACTTATGCCCGTGGCAAAGGCATATTCACTTGATAAAATTATGGATGCGTGTGACTATTACTTTGACAAAACGCACAGACGTATAACCTTTGAATATGCACTCGTAAAAGGGAAAAATTCCTCCCCTGCCGATGCGAGAGTGCTTGCAAAGCTTCTTCACGGAAAAGGGGCGCATGTAAACCTTATTCCCGTAAACCCCGTAACGGAGAGGAACAATATACGCACCACAAAAAAAGAAACAACGGACTTTCAAAAAGAGCTTGAAAGTCTTGGCATAAATGCAACTGTCCGCAGAGAATTGGGTGCAGATATTAGTGCATCGTGCGGACAGCTTAGAAATAATGAGCTTAACGGCTGATAAGTTTCGAAAAACACTGAAATGAGGTGGTAATATTGCAGTTTTATTCAATTTCAGACCGTGGAAAACAGCGTTTTAACAACGAGGACTGTTGTGTTGCAAAAAGCATAGGGCAGTACACTGTACTTATCCTTGCAGACGGAATGGGTGGTCACAGTGGCGGTGAAATTGCAAGCAGTAAGGCTATTGAAACAGTTCTTGCGGCTTTGCAGGAAAAGCTTACCCGTCCACTCATACCTGCACAGATTTTTAGTCTTCTCTCCTCTGCACTTAAAAGCGCAAATGACAGCATTTATGAGCTTTCATTAAGCGACCCCACGCTTTACGGAATGGGAACGACAATTGACATCTGCATAATATCTGACCACAATGCATATATAGCCCACATTGGTGATTCACGTGTATACCATATCACCTCTGATGGCAAAATAAACCTTGTTACAAAAGACCACTCCCTTATGCAGTATATGATAGAAAAAGGGGAGCTTACAAAAGAGCAGGCACAGCATCATCCACAAAAAAATGTGATAATACGTGCGCTCGGCACTTCGCAGGGCGTTCAGGAAGATACCGCTATTATTAAGCTTTCTGAGGGTGACAGACTTCTTCTTTGCAGTGACGGACTTACAAATATGCTTGAGGAAAAAGACATCTGCCACGTTGTTCTTAAAAACCCTCAGCCTGAGGTGGCGGCACCCGAGCTTATAAGGCGTGCAAATGATGCAGGCGGCGACGATAATATTACAGTAATTATCGCTTTGACCGAAGCAAAGTAATCCATACTCTGCCCAAAACGGCTGAAAATCGGCTTTTTCTTCGTTGTCGGTCTTGAAATACGAAACAGTATTCCTTCGCCCTGTCGCCTTGAAAAATCTCAATTTTGAGACATTTTGGGTTCAAAGAATTTTTTGCACACTGTTTTTCGTCAGTACAAGGCAAAAACGCAACATATACTGGCGTATATGCAAGGCTTTTAACGCAGTAATGGCGGAAAACAGAACGCAAAAAACAGAGTTTGGACTACTTTGTTTCGGTTATCCTAAAATTATGGAGGAAATGAAATATGGAATCAAATATTCTCGGTAGCAGATATGAACTGATTGAACGCATCGGTATGGGCGGAATGGCAGTAGTATATAAAGCTAAGGATATAATGCTCGGCAGATTTGTTGCTGTAAAAATACTTCGTGAAGAATTTAAAGAGAACGAGGATTTTATCCGTCGTTTTAAAGTCGAGTCGCAGGCGGCGGCAAGTCTTTCACATCAGAATATCACACAGATTTACGATGTGGGCGAGCAGGACGGTCTGCACTATATAGTAATGGAGTATCTTGAGGGGCAAACTCTCAAAAATTATATATTGGAAAATGACGGTGCTCTTTCGTGGAAAGAGGCGGCAAACTTCTCAATGCAGATATGCCGTGCACTTGAACACGCACATTCAAAGCACGTTGTACACAGGGATATTAAGCCGCAGAATATTGTACTTACAGAAAACGGAAAGCTTAAGGTTGCAGACTTCGGCATTGCACGTGCCGCAAACAATACGACTACCGTAAATATGGGCAGCAGTGCCGTAGGAAGTGCCCACTACCTCTCTCCCGAGCAGGCACGTGGCGGATATACCGATTTAAGGAGCGATATATATTCCCTGGGTGTTGTGATGTATGAAATGTTTACGGGCACACTTCCCTTTGACGCAGAAGAAAGTGTTTCTGTAATAATGCAGCATTTAAATGACGAGCCTAAACGCCCCTGTGATATAAACCCTGACCTTCCCGCAGGAATTGAGGCAATTATCATAAAGGCGATGAAAAAGGAACAGCGTCTGCGCTATGAAAACACCTCGCAGATACTTGAGGATTTGATTACCGTTTACCAAAATCCGTCTCAGGATATAACGCTTCTTAATGCCTGGGATGATGATACTGAGAAGGAACCGCCCAAAAAGGCAGCCCCCGTTCACCGCGAAAGAAAAGCAATCCCCCACAAAAAGAAAAAAAGCAAAGTGAGCCGCAGTATTATTGCCGCAGCAGTGTTTATCTCCTCCACAATGCTTATCTTTATAGGTTTTATTCTTTATCTGCTCTTCTTTGGAACGGGCAGTGAGGTTGAGATTCCGGACCTTTTAGGTATGACATATGAAGAGGCGGCGTTGGAAGCAGAAAACGCCTCCGAGGGAGATGTTGTTTTTGAGGTCTTTGTAGAGCGAAGCGAACATTCAGAGGAGGATAAAAGCACTATTATATCCCAGATTCCCGAGGGCGGCAGTAAGGTTAAGCGTTCAAGGGAGATAAAGGTTGTGCTGAGCCTTGGTCCTGCCGTTTTGGAGCTTGAAGACTATACGGGAAAGCAGTATGAAAAAGTGCAGGAGACACTCGAGAAAAAGGGCGTTAAGGTAATAATAGAAGAAAAAGATAATGACACCTATGAAGAAGGCATTATCTTCAGACAAGTTCCATCTGAGGGAACACAGATGGCAAAGGGTGACGAGGTAACACTCTATGTTTCAAAGGGAACGCAGAACACCGTAGTTCCCAATGTCCTCGGAAAAACCCTTGAAGAAGCAATTGTAGCAATAGAAAGAAACAATCTTAAGGTCGGTACCGTAAAGGAAGAGGCAAGCGACAAATACCTTAAGGGCGAAGTTTCTTCACAGAGCAAGGCGGCATTTGAAACGGTACCGATTGATACCCAGATAAATCTCTCTGTTTCAACGGGCAAAAAGACCGACGTAGAAAATGAAAACGGCGGCGACACAATTTCGCCCACCGATAATCCCAAGAAGAGTGTTAAGCTCACTTTGGGAAATCTCCCCAAGGACAGAGATAAGGTTAATATCAGGCTTGTCCTTGACGGAAAGACCTATTATGAAAAGGATTTTTCTACACAGTCAGGCAGCGCAACTATAACAGTTGAAACAAATGAAACTCTTAGCCTTGACGTTTACTATGACGGAGTTTATATAACTACGAAAGAGGTAAAATATTGATAGCTACACAAAAAAGTATTGAAGGAATAATTGTAAAAGGAATAGGCGGATTTTACTATGTCTCTACACCGCAGGGCACAGTTGAATGTCACGCACGGGGAAAATTCCGTAAGGACGAACTCTCCCCCATAGTGGGTGATTATGTATCACTTCTTTTAAACCCTGAGGGGACGGGAAGCATCTGCAAAATACACGAACGCAGGAACTTTCTTATCCGCCCGGGGGTAAGCAATGTTGATGCACTGGTGCTTGTTTCGGCACTGCGCTCCCCAATGCCCGATTTTCTGCTTATAGACAAGCTTCTCGTAACTGCCGCAAGCAAGGGTATAGAAGGCATTATATGCCTTAACAAAACAGACCTTGCCGCAGATGAAGAGGAAGCAGAAAGCTTTTGCGAAATTTACCGTAAGGCAGGATACCACGTTATTGCGGCAAGTGCTAAGACGGGTGAAGGTGTGAAGGAAATACAGTCGCTTATAAAAGGCAGAACTGTTGCCTTTGCAGGTCTTTCAGGTGTCGGTAAATCAAGCCTTTTAAAAAGAATAACGGGCGCAGACCTTCAGGTAGGAAGCGTCAGCCGTATTGAGCGTGGAAAACATACCACACGCCATGTTGAGCTTATTGCAGCGGCGGGCGGCTACGTCTTTGATACCCCCGGGTTTTCACGCCTTGAAGCAGATACCTTGCGTGCCTCTGATTTGTGGCAGTATTTTCCTGAAATTATGCCGCTTCACGGAACGTGCCGTTTTCGTACCTGCAACCATATCGGGGAGCCCGGCTGTAGTGTTAAAGAGGCGGTAGACGGAGGAAGTATCGCACAAAACCGTTACGAAAGTTATATTGAAATTTACAATAAACTTAAAGACATTAAAGATTGGGAAAGAAAGGATTGACTTAAAAATGATTAAAATTGCACCCTCAATACTCGCATCAGATTTCGGTGCACTCAGGGAAGATGTTATTGCAATCGAAAAGGCAGGTGCCGAGTGGGCACATATTGATATTATGGATGGGCACTTCGTGCCTAACCTTTCAATGGGTCCTGACATTGTAAAATCTGTCAGAGAGGCATCAAAGCTTTTCTTTGACTGCCACCTGATGGTTGAAGACCCCAAAATGTTTGTTGAGCCGTTTGTAAAGGCTGGGGCAGAGCTTATTACCTTCCACGCTGAATGTGTAAAGGATATGGATGAGCTTATTGACTATATTCATTCCTTTGGTATTAAGGCGGCAGTTGCAATTAAGCCTGCAACGAGTGAGGAAGTTCTTTTCCCCGTTTTACATAAGCTTGATATGGTACTTGTTATGAGTGTTGTTCCCGGCTTTGGCGGACAGAAGTTTATGAGCGAGGTTCTTGATAAGGTAAGAAATATCCGTGCACACAAGGATGGAAAGGATATTGATATACAGATGGACGGCGGTATAAATGCCGAGACTGCTGCACTTGCGGCAGAGGCAGGTGTAAATGTCCTCGTTGCGGGAAGTGCCGTTTTTGCAAAGAAACCCTATAGCGAAACAATAGGTGCTATCCGCCAGAGTGCAGAAAATGCAGCAAATGGAAAGTAAGGCGTTTTTCCGTAAAGAGCTTTTAAAAAGGCGCAAAGAGCTTGCTATTTCTGAACTAAAGATTTCTGACCTGTGCACATTTTCTGAATTTAAAAACTCAAAGGTTATATTCTGCTACGTGTCTGCCCACGGTGAGGTTGGGACGCATACTCTTATAAAAGAGCTTCTAAAAGAAAAAGAGGTTGTCGTGCCGTACTGCACCGATAAATGCGGAAATATGATAGCGGTAAAAATAAACTCCGCCTCTGACCTTACAGAGGGAAGCTTTGGAATATTGGAGCCAAAAAACCCCGTAGAATTTCCAAAGGATAAGATTGATTTTGCCATCGTCCCCGGCATTGCCTTTGATAAAGAGGGCTTTCGCCTCGGCTATGGGAAGGGGTATTATGACCGCTTTCTTTGCGATATATCCCCATATAAACTGGGCGTTTGCCAAAAGGAGTTTTACGTGGATACCCTTGTGCACAATGAATATGACATACAAATGGATAAAGTAATGGTGATATGAAAAATGTGAAATTCGAAATGCGAAGTGCGAAATGTTGGTGGATTTTTTGCTATGCAAAAAAATCTTTATATTCCATTTTCTTATTCTCATACAAAAAGGAGATGTTTAAAAACTTTGTTTCTAAACATCTCCACTTTTTATGCTAATTTAGAAAGTGCACCCTCAAGTGCCTTTGCAACCTGGTCAGGACAGCTTGTTCCACGTCCGTTACAGTTTATACCCTTAATCTTTTTTATTGCATCGTGTGCGCTCATTCCCTTTAAAAGCGACATTATTCCCTGCAAATTACCGCTGCAGCCGCCAAGGATTGAAATATCCTCAATAATTCCGTCGGGAGAAAGCTCCACAACCGTCATTCGGGAACAAACACCCTTATTTATATGCTCGTACCTCATACCTTATTTACCTTCTTCGTCCTCTTTATCCTCTTTGGGTGCGTTTTCGTTTTCAATACCGTCAACAAATACATTTACGGTGATATTATCAAGTCCTGCATATGACTCAACTGAGTTTTTAACCTTTTTCTGCAGATTATATGCAATATCGTTGATTTTCACACCAAACTTCACTGTTACGTGTACGTCAATAATTGTTGCATCGTCCTTGATTTCAACCTTTATACCCTTTGCAGGTGTTTTCTTGCTGAGTAAATCGCCCCAGCCTGAGCCTGTTCCAAGACCTGCCACACCCTCAACCTCACGGGCGGAAATTGCACTTATACGAATAATAACCTCTTCCGAGATTTTAATGTTACCGTTTTCTGTAGAAATAAAATTTTCAGCCATTTCTTATCCATCCTTTCTTGTGTGGAAAATAACTCACCTTTATTTTATCACTAATAGAGTAAATAATCAAGGATTTTCTGTATTTGCTCAGTTCATTTCCATAATCTTTATCTTATCCTGGGGAATTCCGCTCTGTTCTGTCACAATTTCAGAAATTTTTGCAGCATTCGCACTGTCAAGCACCTGTGTTTTTACAACTACATTTGCCATTCCGTTATTTATATAGCAGACCGCATCCTCAAACCCCTTTGCCCGAAGGAGATTTTCAACGGCAGTTTCCGTTTCTGTATTTTGTGCAAGCTCCAATACGCTTTGCTGTGCACTTGCCTTTGCGGCACTGTCGGCACTCTCGTTTGAAATTATAGAATTAAAGGTTTCTATACTGCGGCTTCTGCCTGCTTCACGGTCAATTCTTGCCTGAGAAAAGAAGTCACCGCCTGAAGTTTCCTCGGCAATACCCTCCGAATCTACGAGCTGTGCCTCCCCTAAATATTTCTGCCCTGCCTCAGTATTTGCCTCTTCCTTTCCTGCGTTAAGATACCCTGCCGTTCCTATTACTATAGCCAGTGCCGCAATCACAAGCTGTTTTTTCTTAACTACCATCATCATTGTTTTTCCTTCCTTTCAAAAACCTCGATTTTATGGGTTTCTACGCCCAGTGCCGCCTTTGTTGCACGTATGATTTTTTCACGGATTTTTGCCGTTTCGCCGCCGTCTGCAACAATTACAACACCTTTTACGCCACTGCCTTCACCGCTTTTTTGGGAAAAGAGCAAGCCGTCATCTTCATCCTTTTCAAAAGAAATCATAACCTCTGCTTCTCCCACTCCGTCTATATGGGAAAGAATACTCTGAAGTCTTTGCTCCTTATCCTGCGGGAAAACTTCCTCTGCCGTCTTCTGCGGAGCTTTAGTGTTAAAGCTTCCGCCGAGGGCAAGCAGAATAACGCCCACTGTTAATAATAAATATATTACAGTATTTCCTTTTTTATCCCTGAAAATTTTGTCAATTATTCTCATAAATCAGCTTTATCCTTTCTCTCGGCACCAAAAGTTCGCTTACAATATAGTTGACGGCGGCACTTTCATCACCAAGAAGTCTCAGCGTTACACTTATAATCTCTCCGTTCTCCGAGGTTTCCACATACGCTTTTGAGCCATGCACCATTTTTTCCTCTATTAATGAACTAAGATTTTCACGATGTTTTTTTATCACCTGCGCACGGTATGTTGCCTCTGCCTTTTTAATATCCGCCTCATCATAGGAAAAGCTCTCTGTGTCAAGCTTTACCTCCTTCATAAGGTTAGGGATGGGCGTTACCACCGCACAGATAAGCATAAATCCCATTGCGAATGTGGCAAACTTTTTTATATCTCCCTCAGGGAGCAGCATTTTGGAAAGAGCCGTCAGCATCATCACTGTGCCCAGGGCTATCATATAATCACGCATATTAATTCTCCTCTTAGGGGATGAAAAAAGTCTAAATTAGACAAGCAGTCAAGGTACATCCATTGACGAAGATTTTTTGCAAAGCAAAAAATCCACAAACATTTCGCATTTCGCACTTCGAATTTCGAATTTTCTATACCACTGCCTTTTTGCGGTCTGGACTTTTTTCCAGCCCCTACATTATTGCGGCGATTGCAATTATCATAATCGTTCCCATACACGCAATCGATGAAAAAAGCATATCTATACAATCGCCAAGCTTTTTAAGAACGTCTGTAACCTTTTTTTCCGCA
>JAFSBF010000018.1 GCA_017441965.1 Clostridia bacterium
CAGAAACAAAACAAGAGTATACACTATGTGCATACTCCGATTTTAAGCAAATAAGTTATCCCTTACGCGAGTGCTGCAAATGCTTTTGCAAGCTGACTCTTCTTGCGGCTAACAGTATTCTTGTGATATACACCCTTACTTGCAGCCTGGTCAAGCTTCTTAACACAGATATTGTAAAGCTCCTGAGCAGTAGCCTTATTTCCCTCTGTTACAGCAGCGTCAAACTTTCTAAGCTCTGTTCTGATAGCTGATTTAACCATACGGTTTTCAAGAGTCTTCTTCTCGATAACAAGAACTCTTTTCTTAGCTGATTTAATGTTAGGCATTATAATTTCACCTCCAACACATTATGAAACAAGATGCATTATAGCACACATTATTTCAAAATGCAAGTTTTTTTTATCAAAATAATAAATTTTATTTATTCGTTATCTGAAACAAGCTCCAGCTTGTACTTTTCCTTAAACCCGTCTGTAGTAATAACCTCTCCGTCCTGAGTTATTAAGAGCGCATCTGTGTCAGCAAAATTACTGCACAGTGAAAGCCCTTCCTCACCCAAAATATAAATGGCGGTTGAAAGTGCATCTGCGTGCATTGAAGATGGGGAGATTACTGTTACGGAGGCAAGCGGGGAGTTTGCACATTCGCCCGTTCGGGGGTCTAATATATGGTGATAACGTTTTCCGTCATAATCAAAATACCTTTGGTATGCACCGCTCGTAACGGCACTTTTATCCTTTAATGTGATTTTTGCAAAAAGCTCTTCGGGATTAAAGGGGCTTCGTATGCCAACACAAAATTCACCGATAAGAGCGACGTTTCCGCCTAAGTCTATTATAACATCCTCTGCATTATTCTTTCTGAAAAAGTCTGTAAGCTTATCTGCAACGTAGCCTTTTGCAACTGCGCCCAAATCAAGCTGCCTGCCACCGAGCGAAAATGGGGAAAGAGTAATTTCTTCGTACCCTATAAGTGGGAGAACACTCTCTATTTCCTTTTGTGTGGGGGGAACAGTACGTTCCTTTATATTCCACAGCGATGTAAGCGGTGCAACGGAAATATCGAATGCACCGTCTGTAAGTGCACAAAACGAAAGCGAAAAATCAAGAACTTTTTGCATATCGTCCGAAAGCATAGTGGTTTTGCCTGCGTTAAGGGCGTAAAGCTCGCTTTTCTCGCTTGTGCGGCTGAAAACATCCTCATATTTTTGGCAAAGGTCAAGTGCCTCGCCTGAAAGTGATGCCGCTTTCTTTGGTGCAGTTATGTTTATAACTGTATCAAAGGCATACGTATGCACCGTTTGCCGCTTATCTCCCGACTTAAGAAGAAAAACGACGCTCAGCAAAATTATTGCTATTAATAAAGGAAGAAAAACCTTTTTCACGTTACTCACCTGTCAGTAAAGAAATTTATAAAGCCTACTGTACGCTTTGATTTTCTCGCAATGTCTTTTTGTTTCACCGTAGGGAATGTTTGAGAGTGTTTTCCCGTCTGGCGAAAGAGAACTGTCGCTAAGCCATTTATCTACATTTGCCAATCCTGCATTATAGGCGGCAACTGCATTTGTAATATTGCCATCATATTTTTCAAGAAGATAGGAGATATACCATACTCCTGCAGAAATATTTGCCTCGGGATTAAAAATATCTTCCGAAGAAAAGCTTGTGCCGAGTACATTTGCGCAATGCTTAAATGTTTCATCTGTAAGCTGCATTAACCCCTTTGCGCCCGCACGGCTTACTGCGTTTTCGTCAAAATTGCTTTCAGCCTTTATAAGAGCCATTACAAGGTGCGGAGAAACATCAAATTCGTCGCAGTATTTATTTATAATATCGCTGTGCTTTGCCGGAAAAAGTCTGTAGATAACCGCCGCGCAAAGCGTGACGATTGATAATATAATTAAAAGTGCAATTGCTGCCCTTAGTAAAATCTTTACAAGTCTATACATTTATTTCCCCCAAAAATTGATTGTATAAATCGGTTAAGGCAAGCTTTAACTTATCATAATCGCCGTTGTTTTTTATAATAATTGCCTTTTTGCTGTAATCCTTTTGTGCCTTTATCCGAAGGAGAGCACTGTCCTTTGAGATTTTATCACGCTCTGTTATGCGATTAAGCCTTATGTCTTCATCGGCATATATCACGACGATGTGTGCGCATTTTTTGTCTACACCGCTTGCCTCAAGCTCTGACCCGTCAATAAAGCAGATATCTTTGCCTGATGCTGTGCACATATCTATTGCCTTTTTTGTAATTGCACCGTGTACAATTCCGTTTAAAACGGCAAGCTTTTCACTGTCGGAAAAGACAATGCTTCCCAGTGCTTTTCTGTCTATACTTCCATCGCTATTAAATATAGTTTTGCCAAAGTTTTCACAAAGCTTTTCCTTAACTGTATCTTCCTCAAGAACTTTGTGTGCAATAATATCACAATCTGCCACAAAAGCACCCAACTCCGTGAGTATCCTTGCGGCAGTTGTTTTTCCGCTGCCGCTCTTTCCTGTAAGACCGATAAGCATTTTCATAAAATCTATCCTAACTGTTATTTGGTTTCGTACCAGCTTTTGCCGACTTTCACGTCTGCCTTAAGCGGTACGCTGAGCGAAACGGCATTTTCCATTTCTTCCTTTAATATATGTGCGGCAATATCTGCATCCTCCTTGGGAACTTCGCAGATAAGCTCATCGTGTACCTGCAAAATGAGACGTGCAGACGGACATTTTTCACGTAGACTGTCATAAACCTTTACCATTGCAATTTTTATAATATCGGCAGCAGTACCCTGAATAGGTGCATTCATAGCAACCCTTTCACCAAAGGAACGAAGATTAAAATTTGATGCCGCAAGCTCGGGGATATACCGTCTTCTTTTAAATACTGTTGAAACATATCCGCTCTCTTTTGCATCCGCAATGGTGCGCTCCATATATTCCTTAACATTGCTGTAGTTATTAAAATAGTTTTCGATATATTCCTTTGCCTCTTTACGTGAAATTTTAAGCTCCTGAGAAAGTGAAAATTCACTCTGTCCGTAAATTATACCGAAGTTTACCGTCTTCGCACGTGATCGCATCGTATCGTTTACTAGAAACGGTGGTACGTTAAATACCTGAGAGGCGGTAATAGTATGAATATCCTCGTCATTTATAAATGCATCCTGCATTGTTTTGTCACCCGACATATGGGCGAGAACTCGCAGTTCTATCTGCGAATAGTCCGCCCCGACAAGAAGATGCCCTTCCCTTGCGACAAACATTTTCCGAATTTCCCTTCCGATTTCGGTGCGCACGGGAATGTTTTGCAGATTTGGCTCTGCCGAGCTTATTCTGCCCGTTGCCGTCACCGTTTGCTTAAGCGTGGAATGAATTCTGCTTTCATTATCAAGAAGCGGCAAAAATGCATCTGCATAAGTTGATTTAAGCTTAGAAAGATGGCGGTATTCTATAATAAGGTCTATTATCTCGTGCTTTCCACGGAGCTTTTCCAAAACAGCGGAGTCTGTGGAATAGCCCGTTTTTGTTTTCTTTACAACGGGGAGTGCCAAATCCTCAAACAAGAGCTTTCCAAGCTGCTTTGGAGAATTTATATTAATCTGTTCACCTGCCATAAAGTATATGGAGCTTTCAAGAGCATTTATTCTTTCACCGAGCATTTTTGCAAATGCGGCAAGCTCGCTTTTATCAATTTCAAAGCCTGCACTTTCCATATCGTAAAGCACATTTTCAAGGGGGAATTCTATTTCCTCCAAAAGTGAACCCTGCTCACGTTCTTTTATGATTTCAAGCTGCTTTTGCACAAGTAGGGGCAGGCTTACGGCAGAGAAGGGAAGGGAAAACTCCCCAAAAAGCTCTTCTAAATTATACTCTGATTTTGCAGGGTCAATAATATATGCCGCAATTTCTGTATCGTAAAATTTGCCGCAAACCAAAATCCCTGCATCCTCAAGCTCGCGCCGTGTTTTTTTGTAGCCGTGGGTTATCTTTTTTATATCGGGATTTTCAAAAATTTCTTTAAGCTCCTGCAGAGTGCAGAAATACGGCTTTGAATTATGGCAAAATTCTACATTCCCACCCGAAAGGATGAATGAAAATTCCTTTCCTGTACTTGCTTCCTGTATAATCTGTGCAGTCGCATTTTCGCACAAAGGTGCCTCTTTTATAGCGGGTTGCGCCTCGGCACAAAGTCTTTCTGCAATTTTTTTAAGCTCTAATTCTGCAAGCTTTTTTGAAAGGGCATCATTGTCTGCCTCGCAACGCAGTGCATCTTCTACATTAAAATCAATGGGCACATTGCGGTCAATAGTGCAGAGTGTACGGCAAAGGAACGCATCCTCTTTTCCGGCGGTAAGCTTTTCACGTGCACTCTTTTTTATAATGTCTGAATTTATATCGTCATAAAGGTTTTCGAGGGTATGGAAATTTTTAATAAGCTCAAATGCCGTTTTTTCGCCTATCCCTTTAACCCCCGGAATATTATCGGAGGTGTCGCCCATAAGTGCCTTTACCGAAATAAATTCCTCGGGCGTAACGCCGTATTTTTCAAAAACCGCTTTATCGTCAAAAGCATCTGTTGTTGTTTGTCCCATACGTGTTGTGGTAAGAAGCACCGATGTATTATTGCTTGCAAGCTGTAAATCGTCCTTATCACCTGTTACAATACCGCATTTAATACCCTCTTCATCACATATTCTGCTGACAGTGCCGATAATATCGTCCGCTTCATAACCCTCAAGAGAAAGCATAAGGATATTCATTGCACCAAGCACCTCTTTAAGATGTGGCATCTGCTCGGCAAGGTCATCGGGCATACCCTTACGCTGCGCTTTATATGCGTCATACATTTTATGACGGAAGGTAGGCGCTTTAAGGTCAAATGCCACGCACAGATAGTCAGGCTTATATTCGTCAATATATTTAAGCATTATGTTCATAAAGCCGTAAATCGCATTTGTGGGAATACCGCTTTTGGTAGAAAGAGGTCTTACCCCGTAGTATGCACGGTTTACAATACTGTTGCCGTCTATGATAATAAGATTTTTCATAAAAACAAATCCTTTCAGCAAAATGCTTCATTATATTATTATACATTATTTGCCGTAAAAATCAAGGATAAACCCGATAAAAGCTGACTGCATGGTGCGGAAAATGAAGAAATTTGAAAAAAATAAAAAAAATACTTGCATTTTTATATTTTATCTGTTAGAATAACCTATGCGTGTTAAAATGTATGTTATGAAAGTATTCCTTAAGGAGGGAAATAGATATGGCTAAATGTGATGTATGCGGTAAGGGTGTTACTTTTGGTATTAAGGTAAGCCACTCACACAGAAGATCAAATCGTGCTTGGAAGCCCAACATCAAAACTGTAAAGGCTGTTGTTAACGGTTCTCCCAAGACAATCCACGTTTGCTCCCGTTGCCTGAGAAGCGGAAAAGTTGTAAGAGCTATCTGATTTCTCTCGTAATATAATTGGAACAAACTAAGGCAGTACGCTATAAGAGCGTACTGCCTTTTTGACTTTGATTTCGTTAAAATCGGGGGCGTGTACCTCGATTTTAACACCTATAAAGGGCTGGCACGGTGAGCAGTGCGCGAGCGACAGCCCTTATCTCGAAAGAGAATGTTTTGCTTGCAAAACTTCTTTTTCGAAA
>JAFSBF010000147.1 GCA_017441965.1 Clostridia bacterium
GCCCATAGGAGAGACGGTGCGGATTATCATCATTATGGTTATGCTGGGACTTTTAAGCTGGACAGGTCTGGCCAGAATGATCCGGGCTCAGGTATTGGCAGAAAGAGAAAAGGAATTTGTCCTTGCGCCTACGGGTGAGGACGGTGTAAAGCAGATAAGAGCGCTTTTAGGTCTTGAGGATTTAATAACAAACGTAAATATTCCAAACTTAGGTCAGATACCAAATATGCCCATTGGTGCAGTTGTTGAAACTAATGCATATTTTACGACTGACAGCGTTCAGCCTGTTTCGGCAGGAAATGTTCCCGCAAGTGTTATGCCCCTTGTAGGAAGAATTGCGTTTGAGCAGGAATGTGTTGTTAATGCTGGTATTACAAAGGACCTTAACCTTGCATTTGGTGCTTTTGCAGCAGACCCTCTTGTGCGTCTTTCTCTTAACGATTCAAAAGCTCTCTTTAACCAGATGATTAAAAATACTTCTGCATATCTTGGTATGTATAAAATGATATAATTTCATAACAGGAAAGGACAAACTACTATGAAAGAATTAACGGCAATTATTATAGGTGCAGGTGCAAGGGGACAGATTTACGCCCACCAGATGAAAGCGCACGGCGGATTTAAGGTTGTGGGTGTTGCAGACCCTATAGAGCTTCAGCGAAATGATATTAAGAATTTATATAATCTTTCAGAGGAGGCTTGCTTTGACTCCTGGGAGGATATTCTTGCACAGCCGAAGATGGCTGACATTGCAGTTATAGCAACTGTGGACAAATATCATTATCTTCCTGCAATGGCGGCAATTGAAAAGGGATATGACCTGCTTCTTGAAAAGCCCGTTGCACCGACGGCAAAGGAATGTGCCGATATCGCAAATGCGGCAAAGGAAAAGGGCTGTAAAATACTTGTATGTCACGTGCTTCGTTACACACCGTTCTTTATGAAGATAAAGGAGCTGATTTCAAACGGTGCAATCGGAAAGGTGCTTTCTGTGCATCACTGCGAATGTGTAGGTCATCTTCATTATGCGCACAGTTTTGTACGCGGAAACTTTGGCAATACTGCCGACAGCAGTTGTATGCTTCTTGCAAAGTCGTGCCACGATATTGATATTCTGCAGTGGCTTGTAGGCAGCGAGTGTGAAAAGGTAAGCTCCTTTGGCACGCTTTCACATTTTACAAAGGAAAATGCCCCCCAGGGTGCCCCCGAATACTGTATCGAAGGATGTCCGCACGAAAAAGAATGTCACTACAGTGCATTAAAAGCATACTATAATCCCGATGAAAAAAGCTGGTTTAAGAGTAAGGAGGCGGGTGCTGCCGCCCTTAAGGTAGAGTGTAATGAAGAGGACGTTAAAAAAGCACTCAGTACAACACAGTTTGGTAAATGTATCTATAAATGTAACAATGATGTAGTTGACCATCAGGTTGTTAATATTGAATTTACAAACGGCGCAGTTGCATCATTTAATATGTCGGCATTTAACCATCATGGCAGATTTATACGTGTTATGGGAACTGAGGGCGAAATCTACGGAGATATTGATGCAGATTTAGTTAAATATTTCAGCTTCAAAACGTGTGAACACGAAATAATACATCCTGCTAATATGGCTGTTGACAGCGCAATGAGGGGCGGACACGCAGGCGGCGACAAGGGAATTATCCAGACTCTTTACAAATATCTTGTGGAGGGATATGACGGAGAATTGCTTTCCGAAATAGGAATTTCGGTATATAACCACCTTATCACCTTTGCAGCAGAGGAGTCGAGACTTTCAGGCAGAATTGTTGAAATGAAAGAATTTACAGAGAAATATTTAAAGTAAGCGAGAGGGTATTTATGTTTAAATTAGGCATTGTAGGTGCAGGAATTATAGGCAAATCACATTCTGATGCAATTTTAAAAAATAATGACTGTATTCTTTGTGCAGTTTGCGATACTGTCATAGAGAGAGCAGAGGAGATCGCAAAAATACATAATGCAAAAAGCTTTACAGACTATAAAGAAATGGCGAAGGAAGTCAAAATGGATGCCGTTATACTTAATCTTCCGCATTTTCTTCACTGCGAGGCGAGTATGTTTTTCCTTGAAAAGGGGATAAGTGTACTTCTTGAAAAGCCTATGGCAATGAACACCGATGAATGTGACCGTATTATTGATGCGGCGAAAAAAAGCGGCGTTAAGCTTGCAATAGGTCATCCGCAACGCTATTACAGCGCATACACTGATGTGAAAAAGTTAATTTCTGACGGGACATACGGTAAATTATGTATGATTTCAGAAGTGAGGAATGTAAACTACCTTCCAAACAGACCGAAGTGGTTTTTGGATAAGAAGCTTTCGGGCGGCGGAATTGTTATGAATTACGGTGCGCATACGCTTGATAAAATAATGTATGTAACAGGCGATATGGTAAAAAACGTGCACGCTATACTCGCAAACCCGATTTCAAATGATAACATAGAGGTAAATGCGCAAATTCTGCTTGAAACAAAAGGCGGTATTTCAGGCGTAATTACTTACTGCGGTTGTCCCGGAGTTTATAACTACGAAACAGTATTTTATTTTGAAAAAGGTGTTGTTAAAA
>JAFSBF010000148.1 GCA_017441965.1 Clostridia bacterium
GTGTGCCGTCTGTAAGATACTTCTCACGGATAGGTCTGAAGTAGTCTGCAATGTCGCTAAGAAGCATAAGGTCAAGACCTGTGTCGTACTGAGTACCCTCAAGAGCTGCTACGAGAGGCTCTGTCGGAGGCTGGCTTGTTCCCATAGCGAGAGGTGACATAGCACAGTCAACAATATCAACACCTGCTTCAATAGCCTTAAGATATGTCATTGACGCAATACCGCTTGTATAATGTGTATGAAGCTCAATCGGGATTGAAACTGCCTCCTTCATACCCTTTACAAGGTCATATGCATTGTAAGGGGTAAGAAGACCTGCCATATCCTTGATACAGATTGAGCTTGCGCCCATTCCCTCAAGCTCTTTTGCCATATTGATAAAGGTTTCATTTGTATGCACGGGGCTGATTGTATAGGAAATAGCCGCCTGAACATGACCCTTTTCCTTAACTGTAGCCTCGATAGCTGTACGAAGATTTCTTACATCGTTAAGTGCATCGAATATTCTTATTATATCAATACCATTTGCAATTGATTTCTGTACAAAATACTTTACAACATCATCGCCGTAATGACGGTAGCCCAAGATGTTCTGACCTCTGAAAAGCATCTGGAGTGGAGTATTCTTTGCCTTATCCTTAATCTTTCTGAGTCTTTCCCACGGGTCTTCCTTTAAAAAGCGTAAGCAACTGTCAAAGGTTGCACCGCCCCACGCCTCAAGAGCGTTAAAGCCAACCTTATCCAAAAGCTCTACTGCACCCAGCATTTCCTCTGTGGTCATACGGGTAGCAATCAAAGACTGATGCGCATCACGAAGAATTGTTTCGGTAATTTTTACCGGTCTTTTATTTTCCATTGTGATTATTCCTTTCTTAGAGAATTCAAAGAGCGTGCATTTTTATACACCCTTTGGCATTACTTAAACAGTGCCAGAAATACACCTGCTGCAACGGCACTGCCAATAACACCTGCAACGTTGGGGCCCATAGCGTGCATAAGCAGGAAGTTTGAGGGATTTTCCTTCTGACCTACTGTCTGAGAAACACGCGCTGCCATAGGAACGGCACTAACACCTGCACTACCGATAAGGGGGTTAACCTTACCGCCTGTAAGCTTGCACATAATTTTACCGAAAATTACACCGCCTGCCGTACTTACGCTGAAGGCAAGAAGTCCAAGGCAGATAATAAGTATTGTCTTGGGTGTAAGGAAGGTGTCTGCAGTAGCAGTAGCACCAACTGTAAGTCCAAGGAAGATTGTGATTATGTTCATAAGCTCGTTCTGTGCAGCCTTGCTTATTCTTTCAACAACGCCGCTTTCCTTCATAAGGTTACCAAGCATGAGCATACCTACGAGGGGTGCTGCATCGGGGATAAGAAGTACAACTACAAGTGTAACAACTATTGGGAAAATAATCTTTTCCTTCTGTGTTACGGGGCGAAGTGTTTCCATAACAATCATACGCTCCTCTTTTGTTGTAAGAGCCTTCATAATCGGGGGCTGAATAATCGGAACAAGTGCCATATATGAATATGCTGCAACCGCAATCGCGCTGAGAAGATGCGGTGCAAGAGTCTTTGTTACATAAATTGCAGTAGGACCGTCAGCGCCGCCGATGATACCTATTGATGCTGCCTCCTTAAATATATCAAGGGCTGTAGCACCTTCACCGCCAAAACCGCCGATGCCGTACGCACCGAGAAGAATTGCGCCAAGGAAAGTAATGAAAACGCCAATCTGTGCAGCCGCGCCAAGAAGAATACTCTTGGGATTTGAAATGAGCGGTGCAAAGTCTGTCATACATCCTATACCAAGGAAAATAAGCGGAGGATAAATACCAAGCTTAACACCTAAGTACAGTATATCCAAAAGTCCGCCCTCTTTTAAAACCTTTCCGTAATCGATGCTGTTACCGAGAAAAAGCTCCGGATGCATTACATTACCGAGAGGAAGGTTTGCAAGAAGCATACCGAACGCAATCGGAAGAAGCAGAAGCGGCTCAAACTTTTTAACAATTGCAAGATACAAAAGAACGCACGCAATCACAAGCATAAGAACTGTCTTCCACCAAACAACGCCTTCAGCGGCAAACATATTCGCAATACCGGTGCTTGCAAAGAAATTAGCAAAACCTGACATTAATTTCTCTAACACTTAAACTCACTCCATTCTGTAACTTAGGAAAGTGTAACAAGAACGTCACCGCTGTTTACGGTTGAGCCCTTGCTTGCTACAACGGTTACTGTTCCGTCCTGAGGAGCGAAAATCTCATTTTCCATCTTCATTGCCTCAAGAATTACAAGAAGGTCACCCTTCTTAACTGCCTGACCGTTTGAAACCTTGATATCAAGGACGTTTCCGGGCATGGGAGCCTTAACGGGTGTACCGCCTGCCGGAGCTGCGGCGGGAGCAGGTGCAGGTGCTGCTGCAGGTGCAGGAGCCGCTACAGGTGTTGCCATAACGGGTGCAGAGGAAGATGCACCAACCTCTTCAACCTCAACCTCATATGATGTGCCATTTACATTAACAATAAATTTTCTCATAATAATAATCCTCCTTAAATTCTGTTGTCAAGAACTTCACGGCGACCTGCCTTATTCCATTCGCCGTCCTGAATTTTTCTGTATGAACGGATACGAAAACCCGTTGCACTCTTACCGAGAATTGCGGCAATAGCTGCAGTAATTATAGCGATAATTGCATTGTTATCCTTTTTTTCTGCAGGAGCCTCCTGCGCCTTTACAGCCTCTTCCTTTTTTCCTTTATCGCTGTTATCAGAGCTGAAAAGCGCCATTGCCTTTATAACGAGCATTATGATTACAAGAATCATAAATACTATTGCTATACCCATTACTGTGTATGCAAGACCTTCCATAATAAGTTCATTTTTATCCAACATATCATTCACCTCTTATAATGGCATATTGTCGTGCTTGCGCTGCGGTGCGCTCGCACGCTTACTCTTAAGCATTTCAAATGCTGCTGCAACACGTGCCCTCGTTTCCGAAGGAACGATTACGTCATCAATGCAGCCCTTCTTTGCGGCATTATAAATACTTGCTTCATTTTCTTTGTATTCTATTTCAAGCTCTTCACGGCTCATTCCGTCCTTGAACTTATCGCCATAGAGCATTGTAGCACCTGCACCGGGGGCGAGAGGTGCCATCTGTGCAGACGGATATGCAAGAACAACATCTGCGCCTGCTTCTTTTGAATTAATAAGTACCGAAGCACTGCCGTATGCTTTCTTTGCAATAAGATTTACCTTTGCAACGGTTGCCTCGCTGAAGGTGTATGCAAGCTCTGCACACTTTCTTACAAGTCCCCAGTTTTCCTCACTCGCACTTACTTTAAAGCCCTCTACATCTGTTACTGTAAGAACAGGAATGTTAAAGCAATCGCAAAGACGTACAAATCTCGCCATCTTCTGCACTGCTCTTCCCGTAAGGTCTTCTCCGTTTGTTGCTACAGCACCAACTGTAGAGCCGTTAACACGGATAAAACCAACTGAAGCCTCTTTTGCATAATCAGCCTGAACTTCAAAATATGCCTTATCATCGGCAATTTCAGCGATTACAACACGCATATCCTCAATGGCGTCAATATTATCAAGGATTTCACACGGGCGGTTAAGCTCGTCTGACATTTCATATTCAAATGAATCAGAAAGATTGTTTGAAGGAAGATATGAAAGAAGAATTTTTGCAAGATTGATGCAGGAAGCATCATCTGCGCCTAAGAAATGTGCATTACCGCTTTCATTAACGCTACCCTTAGCATCTACCGCAGGAATTTTTCCCTCGGTAGCTTCGATAACGTCAATACCGTTAACAAACATTTTTCCGTTCTTTTCGTTCATAATTACAAAATCACTCATAGCTGCAGCAATTGCACTGCCGCCTGCACAGTTACCAAATACGATGCTGATGTTTGGAACAACACCGCTTACAGATGAAACTGCGTTAAGGATTTTTCCCATAGCACTCTGCGCGAGAGCACCCTCAGAAAGTCTTACACCGTTTGAATCAAGCATTCCGATAATAGGCGCACCCATTTTGGAAGCCATATCAATCACCTTGCAAACCTTCTGTGCATACATCTCACCCATTGCACCGCTAAGCACTGTAATGTCCTGAGAGTACACATAAACAAGTCTTGAATCGATTGTGCCGTAGCCTGTTACAACTCCGTCTGCTGCAGTGTCTTCATTACGTGCAGTAACAAATGCACCCAATTCAACAAAGCTGCCGTCGTCCAAAAGCGCATCAATTCTCTCACGTGCGGTCATACTACCGCCCTGCTTCTGCTTCTCCTGTTTTTCCTTTCCGCCGCCTAAAGCAAGCTCTGCTTTTTTGGCAAGAAGGTCGGATACTTTCTCGATTGAACTCATTATTTTACCTCCTACCTTTCTAATCAACCTCAATTTTTCCCATTGTATCATATTATATCTTATTTTTTCTTTAATTTCAATATGTTGGCGACAAAATTTTACCATATTTTTTGCAAAAAAAAAGAGAGCATCAACTTACTGCTCTCTTTCACATCACACCAATGTATACTCCATCATTTCATAATGCAGATAGCTTCCCGTATCTGCCCCTATCGGAAGAAGTGCAAGCGCTATGAAAAGTTCATTCCCGCTTTTAACATCCTTTAAATACGCATATTCCCCATCTATTCTGTCTACAATGTAATCCCTTGGCTCCATATTCCACCTCAATGCTTGCAGCACGGCTTAAAAAAGCTCTTTATATCGACTTCTACGCCACGTGCACTCTCTTTAAAGCCAAGCCTTTTAAGTCCGTCAAAAAGCTCTTTATTACTGCAAAACGCAACATTTACACCACGAAGGTCAAGGCAGTTAAGCGTTGACCTCACCAAAAGCTCAAAGACATCATCCTTGTCAATAATGTCCTTTATCTCCCCTGTCAGTGAAAAAACGCAGTGCCCGGGGCTTTTTTCATTTTCCTGTGCCCACGCTATCAGCGGACACTCCCCTTCTGCACCTGCTACAGAGCGCACTATTCTTTCATCTTCTATTATATTTACACGTATCATTTTCCTTTACCTCTCAGCTTATTAATTTCTGCATCGGAGAGTGCTCTCCACTTTCCTTCGGGAAGGTTTCCGAGTGTAAGAGAGCCTACCGAAATTCTTTTAAGGCTCATAACATTTACACCCACTGCTTCAAGCATTCTTCTTACCTGACGGTTTCTGCCCTCATGAATAGTGATTTTAACTTCAAATCCGCGTTTGGGTCTTTTGATATTCTCTGCCCTTGCAGGCGCTGTCATCACACCGTCAAGCTCTATTCCTTTTCTCAGGGTTTCGAGCGCCTTTTCATCAAGCGGTTTATCAATGCGTGCAATATATGCTTTATCCACAATATGCTTAGGATGCGTAAGAATATTTGCAAAATCACCGTCATTTGTCATTATGAGAAGTCCCGTAGTATCAAAATCAAGTCTGCCGACAGGATAAATGCGGGCATTAATGTCTGAAACAAGATGCATGACGGTAGGTCTTCCCAAATCATCAGAAACGGTTGTCACATAGTTTTTGGGTTTATTAAGCATAATGTAATACTTTTTATTCTCTACACGTAAAACATTGCCGTCTACACAAACCTCATCTATATCAGGGTCAATCGTGCAGCCCATATAATCGACAATTTCTCCGTTAACCGTTACCCTGCCGCTCTCTATTATTTTTTCAGCACTTCTGCGTGATGCCACTCCGCACTCCGCAATAAATTTCTGCAATCTCATATTATTCACCTGTTCATAATTGTATTACCAAATATTAAAAGCACATTTTTTGCAGGTGCCCACACTCTGTCAAAATCCGCATCGGGATATGGTTTGGGACCTATATAATTACAAAGCTCCACTGTCATAGTAGCTTTTCCGTATTTACGGAAAACATAGTCAAAGAAGGAGCCACCCACGCCGCTTAATTTTTTGGGAGTGTCCTCACGGATAAGCGAAAATCCCGTAGAACGCTGTACAAGCGCACCTAAGTTCGTAGGATTTGTTACATCCTCCGCCCAGTAAAGCAGCTTTCCCTGCGTATGCATTGATAAATATGCCTCAAACATATTCGCATCAACATATGCCGCTACCGCCTGTGTTTCAGGCTCGGTATTTGGCATTTCTCCGTTATATCCCGTTGAAGCGGGTGATGATGTTTTTTCTCTGTATTTAAACCAGTCCTTGTCATAGTTCCAGTTGGGGTCAACACCGTTTATATTCGCTTTCCAAGCACGATACCCATTTTCCCTGCCCTCTGTTATTTTCATAGCGGAAACTGCCTCGGGGTTTTGTACCGCACCTATACCATTCTGAACGAGATTTACACCGTCAGGATTAACCATAGGCACTATGCAGAAGGTAACATTATCAAGTATAGCTTTTATGTCATATTCTGTTTCATTCATACCTGTTTCATACATATATGCAAAACGGTCTATCGCATACATAAGGTATGTAGCACTTATATATTCACGCGCGTGATGTGCACCGCAGACAAATATCTTTTTATCACCTTTACCAAATTCAATCAGGACAAGGTCGCGTCCCTCAACAGATTTTCCTATTGAACCTGTCTTTATAAGCTCAGGATACATTTTTGCAAGCTTATTGGCATCATTCACCACAAATTCGTGTGAATACGCCTGATAGGGATATACACAGTGCTGCGGTGCATAAAAATATGTATCGTAGAGGTAGCTGTTAACGTTTATTAAAGGATTTATTTCCCCAAAAAGCGCTCTGTCTGCACTTTGCTGCTGTGCGCCAAAAGTAATTACCCAATTATCAAAAGAAAGTGTTGTTCCTGCCGCCTCGGCAAGGTCACGTGCTGAAACAAAAATTCTTTCATTTATTACAAAAAATTTGTTGGCATTTTCCAAATCGTCATAATAATTGATTATTGTAAAATCAGTGGAATTTTCGCCTGATATAACCTTCACATACGGTACCTCGGCATCAACCCACTCAACCGCTACGCCAAGATATGAAGCAGTTTCATATAAATCAACATACGTTTTCCCAAACGCAAGTATGGGCGCATTTATCTGCACCTTAGTGCCGTTATAAACTGCACTTTGACTGTTAATTGCAACACTGTAGTGCGGTTTACCGGTCTCAAAATCATTTGCATAGGCAGATGTTCCCGCAAGAACTGCTGCAATAGCCGTAATGCATACTAATTTTTTGAAAAATTTTGTCATATGTAACCAACTCCCTAGTTTAACAGTTTACCATAGCATAGATATAAATGTCAAACATTGTTTTTGTAATTGACATAAGTTGCTATTTATGGTATAAATAAAATAGATAGTTTTATCAGAAAGGCTGCGGATTTAAAATGAAAAAATTATGCGCACTTTTCATTATAATATCGCTTCTAACCGCCGTACTTCCCGTATTTGCATATGAGGATATTCCCGTCAATATGCTTATAAACGGAAAAACGGTTTCTTTCCCGTTTAATCCCCTAATCCGTGACGGTGTAACCTATGTTGATTTGCGTACACTGACCTCTACATTGGGGCTTAGTTATAAAACATATCCCGACCATGAGAGTGTTATTGTAAGTAATTCGCGCACATCAATCTGCCTTGTTCCATATGAGGAACATGCGACGGTTGCAGACCTTACGGGAAAATCAGATAAGGAATACACGTATCATTTTCTCAGCGCACCGTGCATATACATTGGAAATAATCTTGCAGTGGCGGCACGTGATATTGCATCAGTTTTTGGTTATGCATTAAGCTTTGACAAAGAAGCACAAACCGTATATTTCGGCTATGCGCCGCAGATGATTTCCGCAGCCACACGTGAGGCTATCGCAAATCGGACGTATTACTTCCAAAATCAGGCGGAATTTGCACTTCCCTCTTTTGGCAGCGGCTATTGCTGGGCGTGCTCATATGCAATGCTGATTTCAAATGTTACGCAGCTTCGTATCACGCCATCCGATATTGCTGCCGTTAACCTTACAAAAAGCTCCAGCGGAGCGTACTGCTATCATAGTGAGATAGTTGCCGCATTCAATGTTAAGTTTACAAGTGCTCTTTCAGAAAACAGTCCATACTACGGCGGCAGGGACAGTGTATCAGGCGGCACGTATATAAATAACCCCCTTAAGGATGACGCCGTTACAAGAGCCGCACTTAAAGAAGCACTCGCACTTCATCCCGCAGGAATTATAGTCCGCTTTGCTGATTACCCCCATTCTATGGTGGCAGTTGCGTATGACGGCGATATCATACTTTTCAATGACCCTGCCCCCACTTCATCGGGCGCATACAGTGAAACAGGAAAATATCAGGGTGTTCCCTTCTCCGAAACGTGTGTTGCAAAAAAGGGATTTATGCTTTCAGACGTAACTTTTATACAAGCTATAACATATTAAGCTGTTGACAAAGAGCCTTTAATTTTCACATAATAACAGAGCATATTGAATTCTATCTCAGGAGATTTCAATATGCTCTGTATTTTTTACCGTATAGAAAACCTGCGTAATTTTATCGTGAGCGACATTTGCCTTGTTTGAATTTAGTTGGGATGCAAATGGGTGAAGCGGCACGCTTCTTTTTCAAGTTTTAGTTACATTCAGCAACAAGAGGACCTGCCAGCTCCTTAAGATAGAAAAGCTTACCCGGGAGAGTGGGTATAAAGGTCGAGGTAATATTCATATCAGGTCCGTAATGAAGGGTTGTCAGGAA
>JAFSBF010000149.1 GCA_017441965.1 Clostridia bacterium
CGCTCGGGAATGCTTCTTTTATGTATGATGCGATTATTTTTTTATTATCAGATACACTTCCGCCTGATATTCCTGCAAACATTCCGTCGATTATTGCGTTGTCTTTTAAAAGCTCTGCTATTCCTGTCTTCAAAACAGTGCAGGCGTTATCCATTCCTATATCCACGGGATTGCTTGAGGAAAGAACTGTTCTTTTTAAAACATTTGCGTTTTCATCGCATAAAACAAATTCCGTCTTTGTTCCGCCGCCGTCAATACCGATAATATTTTTCATTTATAAACCCTCAATCCTTTTACTGGCGTTACTTCCCAAGCGTTGGTACTTTATTCAGATATTTTCTTAATATCTCCTGACTGAAGCCGTTATTACGGATAATATCACGGTAGAAATACGCACTGTTTTTAGGTGTTCTTTCAAAGGTTTCAAAATTCACATCTATAAGGCCGAATTTGGGAATATAGCTTCTCCACTCAAAATTATCCATAAATGACCAGTGCATATATCCGCTGACGTCCACACCCATTTCGGACGCATCGTGTAGTGCAGAAAGGTAAAGTGTCAGATATACTATTCTCCAGTCATCATCATTACACGCAACTCCGTTTTCTGTGATAATAACGCTCTTATCCTTAAGCCTTGAAAGCTGATGTACCATAACCTCGGGATAAAACTCGTCAAGATAAAATTCCATATCTATAAGCGGTAAATATGAGTGTGTGTAGCGTTTTTTAGGTGTTTTAACAGCTCTTGAATCAACCATTGCACGATGATACGCATTAATTGCCCAGTAATCGCACGTATTCTTTATATCCTTGTCAATATATCCGTCCTCTAAAAGAGGGGAAACAACCTCGCCCGTTCTTATTGCGTGGAAGAAAAACTCATTTTCTGTCGCATCCCTCATAGCGGCAAGTGCATTGTCAAACGGGTCATACATCCTCTTTGGATGAAACATAGTAAAAGGATGTGCTGTACTTACAGGTGCTTTTGAATATTTCTTTATAATATGATAACCGAGTGCGTGATAGCGGATTGTGTGCATTCTGTCTGCATAAACGGTAAATTCATTAAGCACATTCCAGTTATCTACGTACGGTGCATAAAGGGGAACAACCTTTTCTAAAAAGCGTTCAAAATACTTTCTGTTATCAAGATTTGAAAAGCCGCCCAAATCATCAAACCATATAGGATGCGTAAAATGATGAATGGTAAGAAAAACCTTTATCCCCTTTTCTTTAAGAAGGGAAATTTCATCAAGATAATGGCGTATTGCATCGTCGTCAAAGCTGCCCTCGCTCGGCTCTATACGCGACCACTCAATGCTCATTCTGTAGCAGGGAATTTCAAATTCTTTTAAGAGGGCGGTATCCTCCTCTACCATATTGTAATGATTGCACGCCATACCGCTGCGGGCATAGACACTGCCCTCTCCAATAGGCAGGTCAAGCTCCTCCTTGTAACGGTTACAGTTAGGGTTGTTACCTTCTATCTGATGCCCTGCCGTTGCAGTTCCCCACATAAAATCCTTTGAAAATTTAAAATCAGGAATAGAAAAAATATCGTACATAAATCTATACTCCTTTCAATTAATTACCACTCAACGCAGATAAAGCTTTCTGCATCAATAGTGCATTTCATAGTACTTTCGCTAAGTATTTTTATTGTTCCGTCACCCTTCACGGTGTACTTGCCCTTGGAAAGTGCGTA
Source organism: Clostridia bacterium (assembly GCA_017441965.1). Classification (GTDB taxonomy): domain Bacteria; phylum Bacillota; class Clostridia; order UMGS1883; family UMGS1883; genus UMGS1883. The sequence goes on from JAFSBF010000149.1 coordinate 1,709, forward strand.
TTCACTCTCATTCCAGTCCACCTTGTCCGTTATCGGCTTATCACATATATTTACGAGAAGCAGCCTTTTCCTGTCACCGTCTGCAAGAAGTCCGCCGACAATATACGGCGAATGCATAAACCCTATATGAAACATTGCTAATCTACTATAAAATGTATGTTCTTTTACCGCCTTAACTACGGGCGGTCTCATCACAACTGCATTTTTGAAAAATTCTTTGTTTTCATATCTGAACACTGCAAGCTTTTTCACAAATTCCAACCGCGCGGTGTTATTTACAAAATCAGAATTTATCCACCCCATCTGCTGACCGCACACAAATGCCTTTGCAAGATGATACTTCCAGAATAAATCATTACTTTTTACTGCGCCGTTAGTACTTCTGCCAAGCACGCATACAGAACTGCCGTAAATGTGCATAAACGCAGGAACATCACAAATGCTTCCCGCCCACATCCATGACAAAAATCCGTCTACGTCTGCACTGTATACCTCTGCATTAGACTCTGTTGTAAAAGCCTTTCCATCAGGCTTTGCATCGTTAAGCTGCCCTAAAAGCTCTCTGTAATTTTTCTGCCACCAGTCGCCGCCACCCTTGGGATGAGAGTGGTTTTCATCCATACACAAATGCGGAACACGTGCGGCAATCTGGTCAAGGTATATTGCATCCACATCAAGCTCATCAAACATTTTAGTTATAAGGTTTGTCAGCTTGTCTCTCCATAGTTTATATGACGGACACATCGGTGAAAGCTCAACTTTTTCTCCGTTTTTCTTTCTTGCCTCATATGTAAGGATTGCCACCTCGCCATTTTCCGTTTTAACTGCACCGGGTCTTCCAAACTCCTCAAATTCAAAATTCTCGTCACCCTTATCCTGATTATCCCACAAAAGTGCATTTATATAGGGCATAACCCGCACCCCGTTTTCCTTTAATACAGGAAGTGCTTTTACAAATCTCTCTTTTGCGGGCATAAAGTGCGGATAATCGTTGTTGAACGGAATCTGATGCCAGTTATACACGTGATAACCGATGGGAACACCCAGTTCTTTTCTTAGTTTAATCGGGTTTTTATACCATTCATCAATATCTGCGTCAGGATTGTCACTCCTGAGATTAGTCGGCAATACCTCACCGCTTTCCGGGTCATACGGTACCCAGTCCATAACCCAGAATGGAATTTCTTTCATCCACTCAGGCGTTTTTTTATCTTTTATATTTATATACCAGTCACATTCTGCCTCTACAAATTCTTTGTAAATTTCAGCGGCATCAAACCAATCGCCGTCAAAGCACTGCCATACTGCCTTCCCGGGAAGCTTTTGAGAATTTGATGCCTCGCCCAAGTTTTGTGCGTGATATCGGCAATTTAACCGCACATCCCCGTTTTGCGAGCTTGCCGCATGAAAATCCTTTAACGCACCGTCTTTATCGTGAACGGCAAAATATATTCCACCGTGTTGCTCTTTAGTATACAGTGCATAATAAGGCATCGGATAACGAAATCCCGATGGATATGCACCGCCCTCGTAATTATCTGTAGCATTAAATTTTTCCCGTACTGTACCACCAAATTCGGGGACAAATAAATCAAAAAACTCTTCTCCCCTGATATGAAGGCGCGGATATGTACACCAGATAAGTGAATATTCCAAAGAGGTATTGTTAACCTCCACACTCCATTCAATTTTATTTTCCTCATCAATACACTCTGCACATATTATGAGTGATATTCCATCTAATTTTCCGTTTTCAGGATTTTCTAAAATGATTTTTGCTCCGTTTTCCTGTCTGATAATTTGTGTGCTTTGCCATATGGAAAGAGTATCAACAAAAATCTCTTCCTCCGTAGAAATATTGCGAAGGAGCATTGCACAAACGGCTCTTTCCTTTTCTGTGTCCCAGAAAGAAACCGTATTTTCTCTGTGCACAATAGTTGCGTTAAGCGCCCCTGCCTTAATATCGAACGTTTCTTCTTTGTTTTCTGCGTATTTCTTCTTTATAGGAAATTCTTTTGCCTCAGCACCGCCAAAGGTATACGTAGTGTAAATGGGATTTTCCTCGTTATAATATGACAAGTCATCATTATAATTTATAAAATAAACGTGCGAGTCCACAATGGTATTTTCAAGGTAAACAAATCCGCCTTTTATGCGCATAGTCTTTCTGTCGTTTTTCAGCACCATTTCGCAAGGATGTGCTATATTATACGGCAAATCAGCAATTTGTGTGGTAATTTCGCCATCTTTACTGCATACAACGGTAAATTCATTTTCGCTGATATCAATATGCCCTACGCAATGACTTGCATCATATCTTTTAGTTTTCAAAGTATAAAAGGTTTCCTGAATAATCGAGGGTGTTTCTTCACACACAGTAAAACGGTTAGTTATTAAAATGTCGTCTATGTATTCTCCGCTAAGCTCACTTATGGGGTTTGCTGAAATTTCAAAAGCATTTCCGTTTATCTTAGTATATGCATCCTTATAAAAAGCCTTACAAAAATGCAGAGGTCCCTGATATGCACCGCCGTCATAGTATTTTCTGTCTATATATACGCCGTCTTTAAGATAAAGAATATATTCTTCATTATTTTCAGTAACCTTTATACAAAGCCCTTTTTCATCTGTCAGGGAAAATTCTGCTTCCCCGCCGTTTTTTCCTAAGCTTAATTTATATGAGTTCATTTTTCGTCCCTCCTTTTTCGTAAGAAGCTCTTCAAACTTATTTATTAATTACAGGATAAAGCTGAATTGTGTTTCCACCGTCAACAACTAATTCTGCCCCCGTTGTATTTCTTGCAAATGCCGTAAAATACCATACTGCATCAGCTACATCCTCTCTGACTGCCACATCCCCAAGCGGTGTAAATCTTGACGGAACATTTTTGTAAAATTCAGGGTTTTTCTCCCATCTGTCGGTTTTTATCATACCGGGAAGAACTGCATTTACACGTATATTATATTTTCCCAAATCAAGTGCCATTGCACGCATCATTCCAAGCTGACCGCCCTTTGATGCAGAATACGCAATTCTGTTTGGAATTGCACGGTATGCAGTATTTGAATTTATGAAGATAATATTTCCTCCGCCGTTTTCCTTCATCCTTTTTGCTGCGTGTTCTGAAAGACAGTAGTTCCACACCATATTAGTATTTATAACACGCATAAAATCTGTAAGAGGATTTTCAAACACCTCAAGGCCAAGTCCCTGGTCTGCCGCATTAAGAACAAGGGTGTCAATAAATATGCCCTTGTTATCAAGGTCTGAAAACATATCCTCAACTGATTTTTCATCTACCGTTCTTTCATCCAGTAAAGAATCTATGTGATAGCCGATAATATCACTTTGCGGAAATTTTTCTTTATACAGTTTTTCTGCTGCGTGTACTTTTTCGCAGTTTCTTCCCGTGAAAACAACATTCCATCCTTCTTTGGCAAATTTTTCAACTATTGCGACACCTGTATTGATGCACGCACCTGTAATAAGTGCATATTTACTCATATTTTCACCCTCTTAAAAATAAAATTCTGTCTTTGCAGGTCTTATATCTGTAAGCGCACCCGTATAATGGCGAAGTGTATGGGGCTGATAGGGGTGCTTTAAACACTCATCCTCATTAATTTCTATGCCAAGACCGGGCTTATCAGGAATTGTAATGTATCCATCCTTGTATTTAAGAGCCTCGTTTGTAACGTCCTTTCTCCACTCAACATCACTATACATAATTTCAAGTATTTCAAAATTAGGACACGTTGCCGCAAGCTGAAGCGTCGCCGCATTTGCAACGGGACCTGACGGGTTATGCGGTGCAAATGGGATATATCTGCTCTCTGCCTCTGCTGCAATTTTCTTAAGCTCCATTATGCCGCCTGCGTGCGAAATATCAGGCTGTATGTAGTCGGCAGCCATTTTATCAAACATTGCTCTGTAATCCCAACGAGTATAAAGCCTTTCACCTGCTGATATTGCAACGGGCGATTTATCACGTACTGCCTTTAATGCATCAAGGTTATCGGGCGGGACTGGCTCTTCGAAGAACATCGGCTTAAACTGCTCCAGTTCCTTTGCAATCTTGATACCCGTAGGAATATTAAATCTTCCGTGTCCTTCAATCAGCAAATCAACCTTATCACCTACTGCA
>JAFSBF010000150.1 GCA_017441965.1 Clostridia bacterium
AGTCAGGGAAAAAAATTTTGTTTTTTCTTAAAGGCTTTCCCTTGAGGGGAAGCTGTCACGAAGTGACTGATGAGGTGTATTTTCAAACAAATCATCCTTTTACGCCGCCGATTGTAATACCCTTCACAAAATACTTCTGGAAGAACGGGAAAACAAACAGCGCAGGACCCGCAACGGTAATTGCCATTGCAAACCTGACAGTTTCAGACGGAATATCATTACCTCCCATCAGCTGGGACGCCGCCTCATTCTCACGCAGGAACTCTGCCTCCTCCAATATACGCTGCAGGAAGTATTGCAGACTTACAAGCTCATCCTTCGTTATATAAAGCAAAGAGGTCATCCAGTTGTTCCAGCTGCCTAAGAATGTAAGAAGTGCGATTGTCGCAATACCCGGCTTTGTCAGCGGTATCATAATTCTCAGGAAAACGCTCCACTCCCCTGCGCCGTCGATTATCGCCGCCTCGGTAAGCTCATACGGGATGCCCTGCATAAAGGTTCGTATCATAAACACATTCCACACCTGAAGAGTTCCGGGAAGAACATAAATCCAGATAGTGTTTCCAAGATTCAGAAACTGTGTGTTCCAGATGTACTTGGGCACAGTACCTGCACTGAAAAGAAGTGTAAAGAACATCAGCCCCGTAATAATGTTTCTGTACTTAAATTCCTTCCTCGAAAGAGGATATGCGGCAAGAAGTGTGACAAAAACCGTGGTAATCATATGTAAGATGGAGAAGGTCGCCGTAACCTTATACGCCTGAAGTATCTGCCCCGGATTACGGAAAACCCACTTGTATGCGGTCAAATCAAACCTCTTCGGAACAAGTCTGTAGCCGTACTGCCATACGTCCTGTTCATTTGACAGCGAAACCGCTATCAGAATTAAAAACGGTATAATAAATGTAAGTGATAAAACAGTAAAGAACAGATTAAGTCCCAACTGCTTCCCTTTGATTTTTTTAATCATAACACGTACTCCTCAGAAATGTAGTTAAAAAAGTCCAAGCTCCTTATCGATAAGCTTGCTCGCCTTATTGGCAAGAAGTGTAAGTATCATACCCACTAACGACTGAAACAGGCTTATCGCTGTAGAAAGAGAATAGTTTACACCCATTCCCGTTCCCTTGAACAAGCGCATTGTATAGGTGGAGAAAATTTCCGTTACAGGTCTGAGCTTTCCGACATTACGCGGAATGTAATAGAACAGACCGAAATCACCTTCAAGAATACTGCCTAAATTAAGAACGAGGAGAATAACAATCGTCGGGAGAATACTCGGAATGAGAACGTATATGTATCTCTGCCACTTATTCGCACCGTCAATCTCAGCCGCCTCAAATATCGAGGCATCTATTCCCATCAGTGCAGCGTAGTACATTACACTCGACATACCTACGCCCTTCCATACAGAAACAACAGGCAGTATAAAGGGCCACACCCAAAGCTCACTGTACCAGTCAACACCCTTAAAGCCGATTGCACGAAGCACTGTATTAAACACCCCGCTCTGCGGATTAAGAAGTGAATATGTTATGTAACCGACAATAATAATCGAAAGGAAGTTCGGCGTTATCATTATCGTCTGATAAATCTTTGTTGCGGTGCGGCTTTTGAGTTCATACAAAAACAGTGCAACGAAAAGTGCCGCAATCATACCCGTAATTATCATTAATATATTATAACCAATGGTGTTTCTGAAAAGGAACACCAGCTCCCTTGAGCGCAAAAATGTCTTAAAGTTATCAAAGCCAACCCACGGACTTCCGAAAATACCGTCCGCAAAGTTGTAGTTTTTAAATGCAATTATATTTCCCACCATCGGAATATACCTGAAAATGATGAGAAACAGCATAGGAATTGCAATCATACTGAGCCACGCTGCATTCCGCTGCCTCGCAATTGAACTTATTGTCTTCTTTTTCCTGCGCAACATAATCCCTCCTAAAAATAGGCACAACTGCCTACATACATTACAAAAAAACTTTATCATAATTATTTACAGATGTTCAATCATCTTTTCAAAGTTAATTGTATACTTTTACTAAAAACGATCAAGATAGCTTATTATTCCGTCAATAAATGCCCTGTTTTCGTAAAATTCGCCCTCCTTATTATCACGCAGCCAGAGGGTGTGATACTCCTCCAGTCTTCTTTGCAGCGTTTTCCGCTCACCTTCTGTAAGCCGTCTTTCCTCTGTAAGAGCCTGTGACAGAAGATTAAGTGCCTCTATTATACCGCACACTCCCGAAAGGCTTTCATAAAGCTCCCTCTTTTCAGGATGCTTTTTCAAAAGCTTTGTTATTTCCTTCTCTTTTTCAAGTGCCCTGCGTATAAAATCCGAATGAGGTGTCTCAGGCTCGATAAGCTCTAATTTTGTATTCTTCTCGCTTACGAGGTTTTCTGAATACCAGCTTGTCAGATGGTACATACTCGCATTAAAGGTAAGCACCGCTATTGAGCCGATAAGCCGCCTGATATTTTCTTCCTTTTCACCATAGATAACGGCACTGAAGGATTTTTCAAACTCCTCGCTCTTCACCTTTGTATCTGTATTCCACGAAAGAGAGGCACCTGCACACACACTAAAAAGATTTCCGTTAAAATCGCACCAGTGACCCCTGTCACCCCATATCGTATTAAGGATACCCGATGCATTATATTTTTTTGCCAGCCGGGCAGTATTTATTATATTCGGGATTGAAATACCCGGTCTTTCTATAGGCCCGTTAAAGCTTGACGTTGAACAAACCGCAACAAACCCAAGCCCCTTTTCCGATAGCACGGCGTATTTTTCCTCATCAGGCTCTTTCGCATAATCCCAATGGTACATCAGGGTGTTTTCACTCTTAATCAAAAATCCGTTTTCGTGGTTCAAAATTATATCATCTGCAATAAGAGCCGTCTTGTTATGTTTCTCCAAATACGCACAGATTTTATCAACAAAGGAGCAATATGCCTCAATAACATTACAGCCTTTATTCCTGCCTTTACCCAAATCCCACGACTCGTCTACACCGGGGATATATATTTTATACGGAAAAACCTCTGAAAGCTGGTCGATAAAGCTTTTTACAAGCTCAAGACTTTCAGGATTTGAAATATCCATCGTATGGTGAAGCATCCTTTCCTTCCACAGATGGTTTTCGGGAACAAATTCCTCTATCTCGCAAAGATGTCTGTATTTTTCGCTCTGCAGCATTCTGTACTGATGACCGAGCATCGCAACGTAGGGTATTACGTCTATGTAAAGCAAACGGCAATATTCCACAAACTCCTTTAATTCATCGCTATTTAAGCTCTCCTCTTGTGTTACAATGTCTGAAAGCTCCCGAAAGGCAAAGGAATGTTCGAAGTAAAGTGCAAGCTTATTGATTTTCAAAAAGGCGCACATATCAGCTATTTTCTTAAGACCGGCAAGAGAGGGAACCCTCCCCCTTGTGGTATCATTCTGCAGACCTCTGAATGAAAAATCGGGCTTATCATAAATTTCACAGTATGGAAAGCATTTTTCAGTATATACTATCTGTCTGAGAGTTTGCAGTGCATAAAAAACACCCCGTGCATCCCCTGCATATATTTTTATACCATCCTTATCAATGGTAAGAGTGTATTCCTCATAATCGGTAAATTCCGTATTTTTTTCAGCAATAATATTAACAGTGCCGCCCGTGCAGCCCTCAGCTGCCTCCTTTTCAAGGGTTTTCAGGAGAGCGGACACCTGCTCACTCCAAAGCGCCCCAAAATCCGCCTTGAAAGCAGCTGCACAAAGCACCCCTTCGCCCAAAGAAACCTTTTTCGGCATCGGCAACAAATACATATAAAAACCCCCGATAAATATTTTCTACATCGAATTTTATCATAGTCTGCACAATATTAACAATCAACTTTTCTATGTTTTTTGTATACTTTTACTAAGACAATATTTACATTATTTTAATTTTAATGTTATAATAATTTAAAGTAATATTCTTTTTCGGGAGGAATACGTATATGTACAAGCTTGCACTGTGCGATGATGAAAAGCGTTCATTAAATCTTCTTTCAAAAATTGTTGATTACTCCGCCCTTGGTTTTGAGGTTGCCGCAACCTTTACAAGGGCGACGGACTTGATTGCACACCTTAAAGAAAACAGACTTGACGCCGTTATTATGGACATTAAGATGCCCGTGATAAATGGTATAGATTTGGCAAAAATCATTCAAAGCGATTTTCCCGAGACAAAGGTTATTCTCATAAGCGCGTACCGTGATTTCGAGTATGCACACAGCGCTATTAAGTACGATGTAGTTTCGTATATTACAAAGCCGATAACGCAGGCTGACTTTATAGAAGCGCTTTTCAAGCTGAAAAAAACGCTTGACCTCCTCAGTCCCTCAAAAGAGTTTTTCGGTGAAGTCGGGGCGGCAAAATCAGAAATATCGCAAATTCCCGAACAAATACAAACGGCGCTTGACTTTATAAACGAGCATTACGCTGACGATATTTCTCTAAATGATGTTGCCGCACATTCGTTTATGCATCCGGGGTATCTGAGTCAACTGATTAAAAAATATACCAACGAAAACTATATTGATTATCTGACGAATGTCCGTATTAAAAAGGCAAAGGAGCTTCTTGCGTTAACAGATGAAAAAATTGCCGTAATAGGTACTAAGGTTGGCTATAACTACAGTCAGTATTTCCATAAAATTTTCAAGCAGGCTACGGGCGTTACCCCACACGAATACAGAAAAACAAACAGAAGGGTGTAGGCTATGAACAATTCACGGCAAAGCATATATTCTCTTATCAAAAAATATCGTTTTAACAGTATTTTCTTTTCCTATTTCCGATACACACTGGCACTGATGGTCATTCCGTTTGCCATAGTTACTGTTTTTATGACACAAAACACGTACCAGAATGTGCGCTCGGAGGCAGAAAAAAAGAACATTCAGGCATATGAACGCACCGCCTATGCTTTGGACAAGCTGGTTGAAAATATGGACAATATTTTTAACCAGCTTGTCTCTGACAATGAAATAACGTATCTTCTTACCTCGGACACCTCAAAAGCTACTGCCTTTAAGCTTCGCAAATCCGTTTTAAAATTTAATTCTTTTTCAAGCAATATAACCATCAGCAACACAATGTTTGATTCAATATTTCTTTACAGTAAAAAGAATGGCTATGTCCACACTGCAAACGGCAGTAATACAATAAATGATTTTTTTAATCTCGACTGGTACGACGCTTATGTGAAAAGCTCAAATTCCAACACAGTATACTCCACACTAATCGATGGCACCGAAGTTATCGGCATTATTAAGAACATATACGAGGACAGTCCCTCCGCAGGGGTGCTGGTGTTTAATATCAGAAAAAGTTACTTTGATTCTTTTTTTGATGATTTCAATGAGCCGGATTTTAATTTCTATACGTTTTTTAACGCTAATACACATCAGCTTTATTCTTTCGGTGATAAAACCTTTGACGAGGCTATATCCAAGGCAACCTTCCGTTACACGCACGATATAGACGGTTATCCTCTTTCCTGCACAGGTTTTCTTGTGTGCAACCTTACACGGCTGACCCTGCAGCATATGCTGCCTATAATATTTTCTTATTTTATTTTAATTATTTTTTCAATTATATTTGTTGCGTTCTTATCCTCTCTTAAATTCTATAAATCCATTGCAAATATTGTTGCCGCCTTTGAAAACGTAACACTCGGAGAAGGCAAAGAGGATGCAAGCTACAATGAGCTTCACTACATAAACGACAACATTGTAAATATGCTTCTCCACAGCAGAGATGTTGAAAACGACCTCGTTGTACGCTTTTCGGAATTAAAAAAAGCACAGTCGATTGCACTTTGGTCACAAATGAATCCGCACTTTTTATTCAACACTCTTAATCTTGTAAATGCTATTATAATCGAAGAAACCGGGGGCGATACAGAAGCGGTCAGGGTTGTAAAGGGGCTTGCTGAGCTTCTTGCACTGTCACTTGATACAAAAAACTACATCGTACCACTTGAGGCAGAGCTTAATTATGCAAAAAAATATATTGACATTGAGCTTATACGGCGTGACTATAACTTTAGTGTGAAATGGAACATTGACCCCGAGGTCCTTTGCCTTAATACTCTTAAAATGATTTTGCAGCCTATTCTTGAAAACGCGATATTCCACGGGATAAGTAATATTCCCGACGATATTCCGGGGGAAATTACGGTAAGTGCCTATAAAGAAGGCTCTGCTCTCGTTTTATCGGTTTTAGATAACGGCGGCGGAATTGATGAAAAGCGGCTTTTAGAAATTCAGGAAAAGCTTAAATCCGATGAAATTACCGAAACAAAGCATATCGGTCTTGCAAATGTTAATTGCAGAATAAGGCTGATTTACGGAAATGAATATGGTTGCAGTATAAAAACATCACCTTCGGGAACACAAGTCATCATAACTCAGCCAATTCAACCTAATTTATTACAGAGGGAGTTTTCTTATGCAGTATAATTCAAAATGTGATACAACACCCGATATTAACATTACATATAAACGTGTTTTCGGGGCAGAGCTTCCGTTATCGATATATCTTCCCGACGGTTTTGACAAAGCAAAAAAATATCCCGCAGTGATTGCAATACACGGTGGCGGATGGTACGCTGCGCTCCCCTCTTCTCCAAAGTGGGAAGGCGGTGTTATGGCGCATAATGCGATATACTACAAATCAAAGGGCATTGTAGGTATAACATTTTCATACCGCAGTATAAATATATCCCCCGATACAGAGGTTAAGGATTTAATCTCCGACTGCAGTGATGCACTAACCTACATAAAAAATAATTTTGATTTTATCGATATGGAGAAAGTCGTTTTTTTAGGTGACTCTGCAGGCGGACACCTTGCTCTTTCTCTTGTAATAGGACTTTGTTTGTCTGATGCTTTGCCAATTACTCCAAAGCAGGTAGTTGCCTGCAACCCCGTTACCGATTGCGTTTGTGAAAAATGGAGCTACTGTGCAAAAACAACAAAGGAACGTGCCATATCCTCCCCTGCACATAACATTAAGCGTGTTTCCCCGAAAATACTTTTGATACACGGAACGGCAGATGCGTGCGTTGATATTGATGATAGCCGCCGCTTCCTTGAAAAAATGAAAGAGGCAGGAAATAAT
>JAFSBF010000151.1 GCA_017441965.1 Clostridia bacterium
CAACAAAGCTGCTCTATGAGAAAAAGGTTGCCGTTGTTCCCGGGACGGCATTCGGCGAGTGCGGCGAGGGATTTATCCGCTGCAGCTATGCCTACAGTATAAAAAATATTGAAAAGGCACTTGAGCGTATAGGCGAATTTGTAAAGGAGCATATCGAGGGGATGTAAAAAAAGTCCAGAACGCAAAAAGGTCGTAAACATACAAAAGCAGTATGTTCAAAAATGATAAGTTTGTATGTTTTTTGTTGAAAAATCTCATTTCATTCAATTTTTCTATTCTTTTAATCCTTTTTGCTACGAACAAACTTCACCTCTCGACGTACCCTCGTACGCCTTCGGGTAGCCCAAGCTCCGCTTGGTTCAGTTTGTCCGTTCTGAAGCATTTTTTCCTATCCCCACGAAAAAAAGACTGTAGAAAAGTAATTGATATAGCCTTCCCCTTGAGGGGAAGGTGTCACCGCAGGTGACGGATGAGGTGTCTTCATTGACAACTCTCCTCATATTACTTTTCTACAGTCTTCTTTTATTTAAACAATTTCGTTTTTTCTATTGCTCCGTATAGGATTGCGCCCAACACTCCGCAGGAAATTACCTCCCCAATAAATATTGAGAGTGCGAGGAATATATACCCCTGACTGAGTCCGTAGGCAAGCTTTAACACTAACGGAATTATAACCGTATTTGATACGATTGGAAAAATCGGGGCAAGGAATTTGTTTCTTCCAAAATACCGTGTTCCCAATGCACCTAAAAGTGTCGCAACCGAGCCAAACACCACGTCCCACAGTGCCGCCCCCGTTAAAAGGTTTGCCGCTAAACACCCTACAAATAGCCCCGGCACCGCCGATGCCGTAAATGCAGGCAGAATACAAAGCGCCTCTGAAATACGCACCTGCACTGCCCCACTTGCCATTCCTGCAAGGTTTGTTATGTACGTCAGTACAACGTACAGTGCCGCTATAAGTGCCCCTTGTGTTAAAAGCTTCGTTTTCTTTCTCATCATTTATTTCTCCTTAGCCATAAAAAGTTCAAACCCGATATGCCTTAAACTTGTCAAATTTGTATTCTTTTTATTTGTCGTCCTTGAAAGGCGTCAGCCTGTCTTCGTCCTCCGCATGAAAATAATATCAAATTTTACTGCGTTTAAGGTCGGAGAGTTTAAAAACAAGAAATTTTGTTATAAGACAAAGAAAATTCAAGAATAATACTGACGTATATTTGCAGAATTTTCTGCAGTATTATGCAAAATTTCTGTTTTTAAACCATATCGGTTTGAGCTTTTTATGGCTTAGTTTTGATTTGCAACGCACTACGTTGCGGCGAGGATGGTTTCGAACTCGCCTTTTATTGTTACTTCTTTTTACCCGTTAAATCCTCTGTAAGAGTGATTTTTACATTTTTTTCAACATTTCCGCGAAGAATTGTTACATTAACGCTCTGTCCTGCCTTATGCTTGTCACGGATTTTATTCATTTGCGTTGCCGTTGTAACCTTCTGTCCGTCAAACTTTGTTATTATGTCACCTCTTTGAAGTCCTGCCTTTTCTGCTCCGCTTCCCTCGGTAACACTCATAATATAAAGGCCCTCTTCAACAAGAAGATTATTATAATATGCAAGCTCTCTTGTAATTTCCCTTACGCTGACACCTATCATCGGTCTGCCCTTTACATATCCGTATTTCATCAAATCCTGTATAATCGGCACTGCCTCATTCATCGGTATTGCAAAGCCAAGACCCTCTGCCGCATCATCAACAAGCTTTACACTGTTTATTCCTATAACCTCGCCGTATTTGTTAATCAGCGCACCGCCGCTGTTTCCGGGGCTTATCGCCGCATCTGTCTGGATAAGGTTCATATCACGCTGACCAACCGTCATCGTACGGTTAACACCGCTTATTACGCCTGCCGTTACAGTACCGAAAAGCTCACTTGCAAGGGGGTTACCGATTGCAACTGCAAGAGCGCCCACCTCAACCTCGTCGGAATTTCCAATTGTCGCAACGTGAAGCTCCTCATTTGCAGCTATCTTTATCACGGCAATATCAGTCTTTTCATCACCGCCTACAAGGCTTGCCTCATATTCATTACCGCTTGTAAGCTTAACCTTGATTTTCGAGCTGCCGTCTATTACGTGATAATTGGTAACGATATGTCCCTTATCATCAATTATTATTCCGCTGCCGCCCGACTCACTCTGCTGCGCACCAAAATAGCTCTGAACAATGCTTGTGCAGGAAATACCCACAATAGACGGGCCTACGCGTTTTGCAATTTCTTCAACGCTCAGCTCTTCTTTTTTGTTCTCTGCCTCTCCCGAAAGCATCGCAAAATCATTCTCGCTGTAGCTTACATAGGAAGAAGGCTTATTCAAAAAGTCTTCTTTATCTATAAGGACCACTGCACCCAGTGTCATTACGCTTGCAATCATTCCGCCTGCTACCGCTCCTGAAATGACACTGATAATAGTTTTTTTCATACTCATATCAATCATCCTTTCCGTCATTATATACTACACTATTTTTACTGCCCTCGTCAAGTACAAATGTAAACTTGGCAAATTCTCCCTCTTTACTCTCAGCAAAAACCTCACCGCCGTGCTGTGATATTATCGTCTTTACAATATGAAGACCAAGTCCTACACCCTTTTTATCCATTCCACGGCTTTTATCCGATTTATAAAACCTCTCCCATATATGTCTTAAATCCGCCTCTGATATTCCTTCTCCGCTGTTAAGAACGCTGACCTTTACCTTCTTATCCTCACAGTCTGTTGTGATGGTAATGCTTCCGCCCTCGGGCGTAAATTTTATAGCGTTATCAATAAGGTTTATCAAAACTCTTTTTATTGAATCCTTGTCTGCAAGCGCCAGACACTGTTCGCCGCAGAGATTAAGACTTACACTGATATTTTTCTCTGTCAGTTTCTGTTCGTAGGCAATTATCGACTCTGTCGCAAGGCGGTTCATATCAACATTTGCCTTTTCGATTTTGATTTTCCCCTGCTCAAGGCGTGTTGCCTCCAGTAAATCGCTGACAAGACGGCTGAGCCTTCTCGCCTCCCCTGAAACAATTGTAAGATACTTTTCCTGCTCACTTTCGGGAATTGTTCCGTCAAGAATACCCTCCACAAAGCCACCTATAATTGTCATCGGCGTTCTCAGCTCGTGCGATACGTCAGAGAGGAATGACGTTCTCATATCCTCAAGCTCGTTAAGCGATGTTGTCATAGAATTAAAGCTCGCGGCAAGCGCACCTATCTCGTCATTTGATGTAATGGGTATTCTTTCGTTAAAGTTTCCCGAGGCAATACTCTTTGCCGCATCACGCATTTTTTTCAGCGGATTTGTTATATGCCTTGTAAGTATAAACGATATAATAAATGCCACAAGCCACGCAACCATCTGCGCCACAATAATAATCATTATTATTCTGTTTCTGATATAGCGCACCATCGGCATAGGACGAAATGCCACCGATGCACCCAAAAACGAAGTAGCACCCGTCAGTGCATTGCGCTTTACTACGGGAACTATCGCCACAATGCTCTGCTCATCAAATATACTGCCCTTTGCATAAAGCTTTACTACCGACTTGCCCTCTTTTACATCCTCGATAAAGGATTTATCAATGTGCTTTAAATTAACTCCGTCTGGACTACTCGGTGCCGCAACAATTTCTCCGTTTGCACCTACAACAATTATTGTGCTTTGTCCGCCTGCAAACTCTATTCCGCTGTTATAAAACTTCCTTGTTTCTTCATTTATTCCTATATCGGCAATCTGCGCCGTAAGTGCCGCCACACGTGATGCATCCTGCATAACGTCACCCTTTTGCGTTGACACGAAATATTCACCGATAAGCAGAAATATCGTGGGAATAATGATTGCAATCACCGTCAGGGCAACAATTATCTGCGTTATGAAAAACTTGGAAAAAAGTGATTTTCGCACTCTATTTCACCTCAAATTTATAACCGACGCTCCACACTGTTTTAAGCTGCCACTTCTCGTCATAGCCTTCTATCTTTTCACGCAGTCTCTTTACGTGAACGTCAACAGTTCTCGAATCGCCGAAATAATCAAATCCCCACACATCCTCCAAAAGCTGCTCACGTGTGAACACTCTGTTGGGGTGTGATGCTAAATAATAAAGCAGTTCAAGCTCCTTGGGTGGAATATCAATGCTCTCTCCTCCAAGTATAAGCTCGTAATTTGTGAGGTTTATCGTTATATTTTCATAGGAAACAACCTTTTCCTCGTCCTCTTTTTCAGTCATTGCACTGCGGCGAAGTACCGCCTTAACACGTGCAACAAGCTCCTTACCCTCAAACGGCTTTACAACATAGTCATCTGCGCCAAGCTCAAAGCATAAAACCTTGTCAAAGGTTTCGCCCTTTGCCGTCAGCATAATAATGGGCATCTTGCTGTCCTTGCGGATTTCACGGCAAACCGTAACCCCGTCTGCCTTTGGCATCATAATGTCAAGCACCGCTAAATCAATGCCGCCGCTGCGGTAAATTTCAAGGGCTTTTTCCCCGTTAAAGCATACAACGGTCTCAAACCCCTCTTTTTCAAGATAAAGACGGACAAGCTCGCATATGTTTGCATCATCATCTGCAATAAGTATGGTCTGTGCGTGTTTCATAGTCCTCTTTCCCTTCCTTTGCATTTCACCTATATTATAACACAAATTTTTACCAATGGAATATTTTTTCTGAATTTATTATACTATGCGCTTATTTTAAGATTATGTACCGTCTGTGAATAGTTTGTGAATTCTGATGGCTAAAAAACACTTGCTTTTACACTTCTTGTATTATATAATATTCAGGTAAAATTTACATATTTTAAAGGAGAAATGAAAATGAAGAAAAGAATTTTATCACTTTTCCTCACAGTGCTTCTTGTGATGTCTGTTATGACATTCAACGCATCTGCAGAGGATTTAACGGTAAGCCTTGATGAGCTTGACGGCTACACCTATACCATAACGGGTGCAGGAGGCAGCAGCATTTTTGGGGATAATGTTAATTATGGTGTAGAGCAGACAGTGATTAACACTGACTCTGTTATTACCCTTAATTTCCCTGCTGATTTTATAGATATATGGGATGCAGATAATGAAGAATCGGTATTTGTACCTGATTTTTATAATCAGGATGAACGCCTTACAACCGATGCTGTCGTTGTTAAAGGCGATATAAAGGTGCGCAAGGATGTTCAAAGTGAGGAGTCATATCGTCTTGAAAAAGGAGATTTTGATGTAGAATTTTTCGGCAGCGGTACAACAATCAAATTTAACCAAACCGGCAATTACTTCATTACGGTAGGCGTTGGCTTCAATGATTCCGATGAAAGAATAGCTTTCATGGAAAAATATGCTGACTTGGGCGACAAATCAGGTCACTATATATTTGATATAGCTGTAAGAGTTGATATGGGCGAAAATCCTATCGGGTTTGATGATGACCTGAATTACTACGAAGAATATCAGGAGCCTGTTTATTCAAGTGAGGACGCATATAACAAAAGCCTTATTTCTATCGACGGTATAAAGGATTTGCACCCCTTTAGCCACTACCACGAAGGTCAGATAACTTACATAGCATACTGCACAAGCCCCGTTACAATTACTGCACAGTGTGCTCTTGACGACTTTTCAGTATATCCTATGTACTATGCTAACGAGGGTCAGCTTTTGGATGAAAAGCTCCCCTTATTCCCTGACGGAAAGAAAGCACAGGATTACGACTGGTATGAGCGTCATCAGGAAATTTACGCAACTGAGCCTGATATTGACCTTGTAGAATATGTTTACGCACAAAAGGGTGAAAAGTATACACTTACAAAGCCGGGCTACTACCACGCAAACGGCACCATATACGACGAGGCAGGAAACTACGAAAATGATATCTATACTGATATTGTAATAAAAATCACTGACCTTAATGCAGTGTATGCTCCCTCTAAGGTATTGGTAGACGGTGAGGAATATAAGTTTGAAGCATATAATATCGAGGGAAACAACTACTTCAAGCTTCGTGATATCGCAATGCTTCTTAATAAAAACAATGCAGAGGCGCAGTTTGCAAACGTTACATGGGATGATGTAAATAAGGTGGTTAATGTTATACCTCACCAGAAATATGTTCCCGTAGGCGGTGAATTTGCCGAAGGTGACGGCACTTCAAAGCTTGCACAGTACGGTGCATCTGAGCTTTATATAGACGGCTATCCCGTAGGTGTAAGAGCATACCTTATAAACGGAAACAACTACTTTAAGCTTCGTGATTTGGCAGAAATATTTATGTTTGATGTAGATTGGGACGCAGCAGCAAACAGCGTAATTATCGATACTCTTTCAGCATTAAACCAATAACAAAGCTGACTTTGTCAACTATTGGGTGCAGGCAATAATGCCTGCACCCCTTTTATCAGGCTATCATAAGGGGCTGTAGCAAAATGTATATTTATGCAATCCATTAAGTAGGGACGGTCCTGTTTTGTCACAAAAAACAGGACCGTCCCCGAATGGCTTGCATTGTATATTAATACATTTTGCTACAGCCTCTTTATTTATGGAAAACTTTTCAAAAATTCACATTTTATACCCCTCTCCAACAAATTCAAACATTTTTATTGATAAATTGCATCGTGTATGGTATGATATATAATGTAACAATAGATGAAAAAATCAAGGAGTTGTAATAAATTATGAAACTTGGCATCGTCGGACTTCCAAATGTCGGAAAAAGCACACTTTTCAACGCAATTACAAAGGCAGGTGCGGAAAGCGCAAACTATCCTTTCTGTACTATTGAGCCAAATGTCGGCGTTGTTGCCGTTCCCGATGAAAGGCTGGATGTCCTTGCAAAAATGCATAACCCCGAAAAAATTACTCCCGCAATTGTGGAGTTTGTTGATATAGCAGGTCTTGTACGTGGTGCAAGCCGTGGTGAGGGTCTTGGAAATAAGTTCCTTTCCCATATACGTGAGGTTGATGCAATCGTTCACGTTGTACGTTGCTTCGAGGATGCAAATATCGTTCACGTCGATGGCTCCGTTGACCCCCAGCGTGATATTGAAACAATTAATTTAGAGCTTGTATTTGCCGACCTTGAAAGCGTTGATAAGCGTATTGACAGAACACTGAAAATGATGAAATCAGGTGACAAGAAGTATCAAGCAGAATTAGAGCTTTGGAAAAGATTTAAAGAAGCACTTGAAAGCGGAAAAAGCGCACGCAGCGTGGAAATAACAGATGACGAAGCTGAAATTGTAAAAGAGCTTTCACTCCTTACAATGAAGCCTGTGCTTTACGCCGCAAATGTTGCCGAGGGTGATTTTGCTGCAGGCATCGAAAATAATGAGTTTGTTAAAAAGGTGGAGGAAATTGCAAAGGCTGAAAATGCGCAGGTTCTTCCCATTTCCGCACAGATTGAGGAGGAAATAAGTTCACTCGACGGTGAGGAAAAACAGCTTTTCCTTGAAGAAATGGGACTTTCCGAATCAGGACTTGACCGCCTTGTTAAAAAGAGCTATGCGCTCCTTGGTCTTATCAGCTACCTTACGGCAGGTGCTCCCGAAGTAAGGGCGTGGACTATTACCAGAGGTACAAAGGCACCTCAGGCGGCAGGTAAAATCCATACCGATTTTGAAAAGGGCTTTATCCGCGCAGAGGTTGTTGCGTATAAGGATTTGATTGAATGCGGCTCACACGCTGCCGCAAAGGAAAAGGGTCTTGTTCGTAGTGAGGGTAAGGAATACGTGATGCAGGACGGGGACGTAGTTCTCTTCCGCTTTAACGTGTAATCATATAAAAGATATTGTAGGGATGGGGCTTGCTCCATCCGAAATATTTACAACTATCTACATACAAAAGAAAGAGAGGATAATATGAACAGAAGAATATTTTGTCTGATGATGACATTTGTAATTATGTTCACATCATTTATCCCCTTTGTCGAGGCGGACA
>JAFSBF010000152.1 GCA_017441965.1 Clostridia bacterium
GCACTGGAGAGGAAGCAAAGGAGAAGGCTCAGCAAAAGGCTTATTATTCTTTTAAGCATTACCTTGCTCCTCCTTTCAAAAATTCATAAATAACCTTTGCCGCCTGCGCACGTGTAGCACTCGCATTCGGAGAGAACTCCCACTCGGAAATACCATTAATAATTCCGTAGGAATAGAGCTTGCTGACTGCATCCTTTGCATAGATACTGATTTGCGCACTGTCTGAAAATTCCGGTGAACTGCGCACTGCATCAAGAGAAATTCCCTCAGCCGCAAGGGCACGGTAAATCATTACCGCCATATCCTGACGGCTGACATTTGCGTTTGCACCAAAGTAGCCTTCTGCCTGACCGTTTATGATGCCGTTACTTGCAAGCGTACGTATATACTGATACCCCCAGTGTGTTTGGGGCACATCGGAAAATTTAACACTTCCGCCCGAAGGTCTTACATTTAATACCGATGCTAAAAGCTTTGCAAATTCTGCACGTGTAACGGTGCGCTCCGGCTCAACCTTGCTATAGCCTGTTCCCTTCATAATTCCTTCTTTCCACAGAGCCTCAATCGCCGAATATGCCCAGTGTTGCTCATCCAAATCATTAAACTGCATTTTGGCAGGCTCATCATTTTCGGGTAGTTTAATTCCTGAATTGTTATTAACGCCCGAGCCGTAAACCACACTGCTTGTGCTGCCGGAATTAACATACGTTTCCTCTTTCACACTAAGCTGACTCTGTGCCTTGACTGTTATTTCAAGAATTTCACTGTCACTTTCCGTACCGTTCGTTACAGTAATTTGCATTTTAACTGTTTTATCACTGCTTCCCCTTGAAATTTTTCCGTTTGAATCAATTGCCGATGCATCACCCTCGATAATCTCTGCACGTATGTTTGAGCCATAGTTTCCGATTACAGGAATTGTGATATTTTCGGTAAGACTGCTCAGGTTGTGATTTGCCTTTAACGTAGCAATAAGCTCTGTCAAATCTTTACTCACCGCTGAAGCCGCCGTTATCGGCATAACGGTTACGTTATATGTTTTTTCAATAACATCGTCTACCAAGGTCATACGCACTGTAAATGTCGTAGATTGACTCTGCGTTCCCTGAAGGATGGTGCCGTCAGCCTTTATTACAGAAGTATCCCCTGACGAATATGAAAAACTCTCTGCACCCAAGGCTTGCGGGAATACCAAATCTGTATCAAGTGCACTGAGCTTATTTTTAGAAAGGAACTCCTGCTCAAAGCTGTTATAGCTGCTTACTGCATTTGAGGGCAGCTCATTCTTCTGCAAAAGGTACAAGTCATCAAGATAGAAATTTGAGTCTCCTTCATCGCTTTTTTCATATATCATTGAAAGACGTATTCCAGATATTGTTGGTGTAGATGTAGTTTCTGCTTTAACGTACGGGACACCTGACCAGGTAGAATAATCCTTTCCGTTATATTCCACTTCCCCGTCTTCCGTCACACACTCGCCCTCTATAAACACATTATAGCGCATTGACGGGGTGTTGATTTCAACGGTAAAGTTAACCCATCTGTCTCTCTCAAAAACGCCTTCTTTTGTATAGATTTTCTTTGCAACGCCCTGCTCGTTTATGTTAAAGCCGAGCTTTCCGTCCTTACACATATAAATCGGCACCTGCGAGCCTCCGGGACCCATAATTTCAAAGAAGAAGTTTGCATCATAGAAATTTTCCGTTTCATTTTGCGGCATATAAAACTTTCCGCCGAAAACCAGATTTCCTTCTCCTGCAGTCGGGAAATAGTAAAGAAGCGAACGTGTTATACCTGCTTTATCCCATGGATTTACCTCTCCCTGCGCCTTAAAGAAATTAAGCACTTTATTAGAGCCGTTAAGTGGGTCATATTGAATTGTCGTAGGTGTAGTATTCGGAACGCTGTTCCACTTTCCTCCGTCATCATATCGGGGGGACGAGCCTATTGTAAGCTCCGCCACATCATACGTGTGTCTGAAAAGCTCTTTATAGGTTTCCTCCTGAAGAATTGTTATAATAAATTTCTTTGAAACTGTTTTCCCATCCTTTGAAATGGTTGCAGTAAGGGTATCAGTGCTTACTCCCGAGCCATAGGGTGGGCGGTTAACTATCCCCTTGAGATTTCCCTCACTGTCAGCTCCCATTGAAACCGCTCCGCTCGAAGAACTCCAGCTGACGCTGCTACCGAGCTTCCACTCCTCCACCAGTCTGAGGTCTTTGGTTACTGACTGTATCGGCTCATCACTGATAACGGAGAATGAAAGTGCATCCTTCGCCTTTTTTAAGATATCCTCCTCCGAACTAAATGGCTGCACCGTAATGACAAAAGGCGTTATATCAACGCTTGATTCACGTTTCTTTACAGTAGCATTAAGAGTTACCTCGACCGGTTCTTCACCGGGAAGCGGATTATTGACAAATCCGTCTTCATCAACAACACCCTGCGGTGAAAAGCTCCACTTTGCCGTAACACCATCGGGAAATTCTGTTTGTAATGCGAGATTACGTGTTACAGCGTCTTTTTCCTCTATACTTATGCTATCCCAGATAATACTTGCCGCCGCCGTGCTTACCAACTCACTGTCGGAGGGAAGCTGCATAACGGTCAATGTGAATTTTCTGGTTTTTGTTTTACTTTCAGCCTTAATAGTTGCTGTAAGAGTTACGGTTTTATCGCCGCCGTTTTCAGGATTATCTGCAACATTATCGGGGCGGTAGACCATACCTTTTTGCGTACTTTCCACAAAAAGTATCAGGCTTGTATCACTGCTCGTCCAGGCTATTGTAAGTTCATTCACACTTCCCTTTGTAGGTAAGTAAAGGTCTGAGGTTACCGCTTGTGTTTCATCAAGAGAAATCGCCGCCAAATCCTCATCCATCGAAATTTCAATGGATTTTGCAATGACGAGTTCAAATTCCTCAGTGTCAAGTTCAACTCCACCATAGGAATAGTGCACAGTAAATGTGAGCGGAACCTTTTCCCCTATCCTTCTCACATTTCCGTTTTCGTCAAGTGCTGCAGGATTTGTACTGCTGTATGTTATTGAAACACCATCAAGCTCCTTTACAAGATAGAGCTTGTGCTTAATTGAAGATGCAGGATCGTCCGTCAGCATTTCAAGGGTGAGCTTACCCTTTGCAATTTTAGCAAGTGCTGCGCCATCAGGCTTTGCAAGCACCGTCAGGTTAAAAGCTTTTGTATCTGTTGCACTTCCTTTTGTAAGGGTTGCAGTTAAGGTAGCGTTATGGTTTGGCTCCCCTGCTTCCGGCTGCGTAATAAGTCCGTCATCTGTTACATAACTGCTTTCACCGGCACTCCAGGAAATTTGCACTCCGTCAGGGCCCTGCGTTGGAAGTGTGCGCAGAATACGTGTTATTTGGTCAAGCGGTACTGTAGAAATGCGCTCATCCGTCAGAAAGCTTTCCTTGACTGCATTTATCACGTCACTGTCCGAAACACCATCATTTGGCAAAATAGTAAGGTTAAAGGTTTTAGTAACAGACGGACTTTGCACTATGCTTTCATCCTCCTGCGCACAAAGTTGTGCAGTTAACAATACATTTTGCGAGCAGTTTCCCCGTGTAACAGCACCATCCTGGGTATTTACGCATGGATTATCACTGCTCCACTTAACAGCATACTCTCCTACAGCAGCAGGAAGTGTTAAATTCTGCGTTACTCCATCAAGGCTTTCACTCGTAATATCCTCTGCACTTAGCTCTGCCGCTGCAGTATTGAGAGCTTCGCTCTCGTCTGTCCATACGCATAAATCATCAACATACCATGTGCCTAAAACGTTTTTCCCTTCTGCCTGCTCTATATGGAAGCCTACCCACGCAATATCGGGGCGGAAGTTTGTACCACTTGTCGTTTTAAACGATATTGGCGTAGTGTTAAGCTTTACACCACCAATGCTCACATCAAAATTCAATTGCTCTGTATCAAAATCAAATACAAGGTTAAACCAAGTATCCTTGGGGCAATTTCCAAGCACTGTACCATTCACTTTTACATCAAGCTTGTCACTATTTTTTAAAATGTCAAGCTGTGCAATCGTATTTCCC
>JAFSBF010000153.1 GCA_017441965.1 Clostridia bacterium
AGCTTTAAAATTGCGTTTTCACCCTTTTCGGGCATACTTCCGTGTGCCGCAAGACCTTTTTCTGAAAGTGATTCGCCCTCTATAAATGCGTGTGCCTCGTCAGGAACGATATTTATAACCTTGCCACCCTCAAATTTGAAATCTGCGGGCATAGAGGTTTCTTCTCCAAAGATACGCACGCGCAGAAGTCCCTTTTCACCAAATACGGCAGGGTAGTCTGCATCGGGGGAAAATGCAATTGTGGGAAGCTCCTCGGTTTCCTTGTAACGCTTCATACAAAGGCAACCGCCCGTTTCCTCGTCACCGCCGATTATAAGGCGAACCCTTTTTGAAAGCGGGATTTTTGCGTCGCTTATTGCCTTCATTGCATATAGGGCAAGGAGGGCAGGACCCTTATCATCAATAACGCCTCTGCCGTAAACGCCGTCATCTGTTATAGTACATTCAAGCGGCGGATAGCTCCAGCCGTCGCCCGTTTCAACAGTATCGGTATGAACAATAATGCCCAAAAGCTCTTTTCCCTCACCCATTTCGATATAGCCGCAGTAGCCGTCAAGGTTTTTTGTTTTAAAGCCAAAGCGTTTGCCTATAGAAAGAAAAGCCTCAATAGCATCGTTTATTCCTTCCCCCAAAGGTGCATCGGGCGTTTCTTCTCCACAGTTTCCACGTATGCTTTTTATTGCAATAAGTGTTTTAAGGTCTTCTAAAAAAGAATTCCTGTCAAAGGTTAAATTCATTATAAAAACTCCTTTCAGCCACAATATGAGATTTCGGGCGTGATTACGGCATAATAGTTTTCGTTTATATTCTGTACTGATTTTTCAAGATTAGTACAAATAGCATCCTTTTTACTAAAAAGCTCGGGCGGAAGCAGTAAATCAAAAATTATATTTGTATGCGTAGGACCGGGAACAATACGCAAATCGTGTATATTGGCAGCGGGGGAGAGCTTTTCACATTCCTTTGAAAGAATAATATAAACCTCTTTTAAAATTGGGTTATGAATATCAATGGGGTCCATATGAATAACCGCCTCGCATCCAAGGTGGGAACGAATTTGCCGCTCCACCAAATCTACCGCATCGTGAAGTGCAAAAAGCTCCTTTGAGCCGTCAACCTCCATATGAAGCGATACGAAAACCTTACTCGGTCCGTAGTCATGAACAACAAGGTCGTGTATTCCTATCGTTTCGGGGTTTGAACGCACAATGCGCTCCACCTCACGCACAAATTCCTGCTTGGGAACACTTCCCAACAGTGGGGCAGAGGTTTCGATTACTGCCATTATTCCGGTGCGTATGATAAGTGCGGAAACGATGGCGCCCACATATCCGTCAATATAGATATTTGTAAAATACATAAATACAGAGGAAAGGAGAATTGCAAGGGTAGAAATACTGTCACTTATACTGTCAGCGGCAACTGCCCGAAGTGATGCCGAATGTATCTTTTTACTGCAGGAATTATTGTAAAATGCCATATAAAGCTTTACCAAAGCGGAAAAAAGCAAAACAATTACAACGTATCTGTTAAAAACAAATTCTGCAGGGTTGAAAATCTTTGAAACAGAGGATTTTAAAAGCTCAAATCCCACGAAAATTATTGCCACAGATATAAGCGCACCTGCAATATATTCAATTCTGCCGTGACCGAAGGGATGCTCGCGGTCAGCCTTTCGGGAGGAAAGAATAAACCCGAAAAGGCTTATCACGGAGGAAAGCGCATCAGTGAGGTTATTAAACGCATCTGCCATAATGGAAATTGAGGAGGTAAATATTCCTGTTAAAAGCTTTGCCGTAAACAGCAAAAGGTTAAAGAAAATACCCACGCCTCCGCAGACATATCCGTATACACTGCGTTTTTGCGCTTCGTTCATATCAGAAAAAGTAAAGCGGCGAATAAGAAATGAAACCATTAAAAGTCCCCCATATTAAGCCTATGCTTAGCCTATTATACCGTAGCTTCTTAAAATAGCATATACTACATAAATTACGTAGAGAAGTACGCAGACAATACCCTCAGGTCTTGTCGCTTTTTTATCGGTGATGCAAACAAAATACATTACTGCGCAAACGGCAATAAGAATAATTATGTCGATAAGTGCATTCGGGTCGCAGCCAAGCGGATGTACAAGTCCGCTCATACCTAAAATAAAGAGGATGTTAAATATGTTGGAGCCTACAACATTACCAAGTGCAATTTCACTCTCGCCCTTTTTTGCCGCTACAATTGATGTTACAAGCTCGGGAAGGCTCGTTCCCACTGCAACAATGGTAAGACCGATAAGAAGCTCCGACATACCGAACGCCTTTGCAAAAAATGTGGCAGAATTTACCGTAAACTGACCGCCAAGAATAATTCCTGCTGCACCTAAGATAATGAAAAGAGCACTCTTTGTTGGTGAAAGCACTTTATAATCCTCACCCTGCTCCTCACGGTTTTTAAGTGCAGACATTACGAGAAGAAGAATGTATGCAACAAAAAGAATGAAGAGAATGGCTGCCTCTATGCGTGAAAGGGTGTTGTCGATAAGCATAAATGCAAGAAGAACAGTAAGTCCTATGCAGATAGGAAAATCCCTCTTCATAATCATTTTATCGATTAAAAACGGGCAGATAATTGCAGATGCACCGACAACGGTAAGTAAATTAAAAATGTTTGAGCCTAAAACATTTGCAATGGAAAGGTCATAAGAGCCCTGAAGTGAAGCCGTGATGCTTACTGCTGCCTCGGGAAGCGATGTTCCGATTGAAACAATGGTAAGACCGATAATAACTGACGGAATTTTAAGAAGCTTTGCAACAGAGGAGCTGCCGTCAACAAATAAATCGGCACCCTTAACCAAAAGGAAAAAGCCTAAAACGAGCAATAATAACTGTAATACGTAATCCATTAAAAATCACCTCATAAAATTATATTATGTACAAATCTGTGCTGTGCATCAAAAAAGTCGGATTTTTTCGTATCCCCCCTTTGTTAGTCATCGAAAAGCTAAATTGTTTTTTCAATGACAAAAAAAAGACTTTTATTATGCACTGCACAATAAAAGTCTTGCTATTTAATACAAAGGCGGGCAAAAATTTGCCGTACTGACGCCGTTGTCGCAGAGCTTTTTCTGCCAGCTACTCCCTTTTACTAACGGAATTTTACCATAGAAAGGAAGAAAAGTCAAATGTTTTTTAAGATGGAGTTAGGAGTGCGTATTGAGGCAAAGCCTTACGACGCATTCTGTATGCGAGGTCTGCGGAAACTGGTCAAAAACGTGGACCTCATCAAGAGTATATCCGTATTCTGAAAGCCTTTTCATGTCACGTGCCATTGTTGCGCAGTCGCAGGAAACGTATATAACCTTGTCGGGCTTCATTTCCCCGATTGCACAAATCAGTTTTTCATCGCATCCCTTTCTGGGTGGGTCAAGAACGACTGCATCAGCCCTGATGCCGCTTTTTATAAGCTTTGGCGCAACCGTCTCCGCCTCTCCGCAGTAAAACACTGCATTATCAATGTTATTTAAGGCAGCATTTTCTTTTGCATTTTTTACAGCGTCGGGGATGATTTCAATGCCGATTACGCTTTTTGCACTTTGTGCAAGGAAAAGGCTTATCGTGCCCGTTCCGCAGTAAAGGTCAAAAACGCTTTTTGTTTTATCACAATCGCAAAGCTCCAAAGCCTTTTCGTAAAGAGGCTTTGTGGTGCAGGGGTTTACCTGATAAAAGCTTTTATAATGAATTTTATATTTTATATCTCCTATATTGTCAAAGATGTACGGCACACCAAAAATAACCTCGTCATTTTTTCCGTAAATGCTGTTTGTGGCATCAGCGTTAAAGTTTTGGACAATACCCTTTACATATGGAAATTCAGCATTAATACGCTCGGTGAGCTTACAGAGATGGGGGAGTGGCTTTGCTGTAACAAGGATGAGAACTGCCTCGTCTTTGGCAGCGCGCATACAAATTCTGCGAAGAAGTCCTTTCCCGCTCGCTTCATCAAAAACAGGAACAGCGTTTTCGCTCGCCCAAGTGGTAACGGCTTTACAAAGGGCATTACTGCGCTTATCCTGAAGCGGACATTCTTCTGTGGAAACAACTCTGTGCGAGTGCGGTGCGTAAAAGCCTGATTTTACACCTTCGGCAGTATATAAAACGGGGAACTGCGCCTTGTTCCTGTAATAATAGCAGGGGTCACTTCCCGTAACTGAATTTATTTTGGCATCCTTAAAACCGCCTATTCTTCTGAGTGCTTCAAGGACTTTGCTTTTCTTGTACTCAAGCTGGGCGTCATAGGAAACACTCTGCATAGAGCAGCCTCCGCACTTGCCAAAAACGCTGCACTGTGGCTCGGTACGGATTTTGGAAGGCTCTATTACCTCTAAAAGCTTTCCATAGCCGAAATGCTTTTTCTCTTTAACTATAAGTATCCGTGCAAGGTCGCCCTTTACCGCAGACGGAACAAAAACGGTAAAGCCGTCAATTTTTGCAATACCCTCTCCGTCATTTCCAAAATCTGTGATGCGCACTATATGCTCTGTATTTTTGTACATAAATCATTCTTCCTTTCGGGAATAAGAACTCTGTAGGAAAGCGGCTCCATTCGAAGTGATAACTTATGGTCATAGACAATAGGCTCACCGCTTAGGGCATCCTCAACCCTTGTTACAAAAAAGCGGTCAAGGCAAAGCTCAATATTACTTTCGTGAAGTGAGGAATTTACTATTATAATTATGCTGCCATTATCAGTCTTTTTTCCAAAGATGTCTGTGCCTTCCTCTATAGAGCGCATATAGCAGATTACACCATCCTGATAATAAAGCGTTTTGTAAAAGCCTGTTCGAAGGCACGCATTTTCACCTCTGAGCTTTGTAAAAAGCTTTGTCTGCCGTGTGATTTCACACGGCTCCTTTTCCCAGTTCATACAACTGCGGTTAAAGGGGTCTGCAAAGCCGTGCATTGCAATTTCATCACCGTAATAGATTGTCGGTACACCGGGCATTGTCATTTGTATTGCAATGGCAAGCACCATTCTGCGTTTTGCAAGTGCCATTTTTTCCTCGCTTATTATATAATCGTGCTGCTGCTCTCTTGAAAGAGTGCGAAAATCAGGCGTGTCAGCAAGCACCGTCAGCGCACGCGGAACATCGTGCGAGGAAATGAGGTTCATAGCACTGTAGAGTGCCTGAGGGGGATAGTTTTCAATAAGGGAATGTATTTTCATTGCAAAAATTCCTGCATCAGCATCTTTAAGATATGTTAAAAGGGCATCGCGGAAAACATAGTTCATAACACTGTCAAGCTCGCGTCCCCATAAAAATTCACGCTGCTCTCCATAGCTCTGCTTGTTGCTGGCATCCTCCCATACTTCGCCTATAAGAAGGGCATCGGGGTCTTCCTCTTTAAGAGCTTTCCTGAAAATACGGATAAATTCATCGGGAAGCTCGTCTGCAACGTCAAGGCGGAAGCCCTGTGCGCCACGCCTGAGCCATTTTTTTATAACAGAGTTTTTATCAGTTGCAATATACTTAGTAAAGCTTTCCTCAAGCTCATTTACATTGGGGAGGGTATCAAAACCCCACCACGATTCATACTTATCGGGAAAATGGCTGAAATTGTACCATTTGTAATAAGGCGAAGCTTCACTCTGATATGCACCTATGCTCTCATAATTATTATATTTATTGAAATATCGGCTGTCTGCGCCCGTATGGCTGTAGACACCATCAAGGATTATGCGTATGCCAAGCTTTTCTGCCTCTGCACAAAGCTTTTCAAAATCCTTTGTAGTGCCTAAAAGCTCATCGGGGATTTCATAGTCGCCCGTATCATAGCGGTGGTTTGAAAAAGCCTTTGAAATCGGATTAAGATAAATGGCAGATATGCCAAGCTCTTTTAGGTAAGGGAGTTTCTCCCGTATTCCATCAAAATTTCCGCCGAAAAAGTCGTTTGACAGATATTCTCCGCCAAAATCCTGCGCACGGTAAAAAGGCTCCTCCCCCCATTTGCGCTCTATGCCGTGGAACGGGGTG
>JAFSBF010000154.1 GCA_017441965.1 Clostridia bacterium
AACAAGTGAATATTGCCGAATTGTGTAAGGGTAGCACAGCAGACTCTGACTCTGTTTGTCTGGGTTCGAATCCTAGTTCGGCAACCACGTCGGAACAAGCTTTGGCTTGTTCCGATTTTTTGTTTTTACGGCTCTATAATATCTATTGGGGTACCAATCAGTAGAACTTTACAAGCAAGAATAAAAAAATAGTAGAGCATATTGAAAATTTCTTGTAAAATGGAATTGACGAGAAACCATGTACAAGGAGAAATCTAGAGTTAGGAAATCAGAACAAAAAAGATACGGAAAAGAAAACAGGTTGCTTTTAAAAAACTCTAAGAGAATACTTACAAAACGAGCCTTTAAACTAAAAGATGAACAGAAACAACGTGTAAATGCTATTTTATATATCAGTGATGCCTTAAGAGAAGCATATATACTAAAAGAGATGTTGTATGAGGTCTGTGATTGTACAGACAGAGCCGGCGCAAAGGCTATGTTGGAAGAATGGATATATTCGGCACAAAAAAGCGATTTAAAGGACTACCACGATTGCGCCAATACATTGTTAAACTGGCAAAAGGGTATTTTAAATTCATTTGAAGTCACATATACTAATGCATTCACCGAAGGCTGTAACAACAAGATTAAAGTATTAAAGAGAAATGCTTATGGCTATCGCAATTTTGAACGATTCAGAAAACGCATATTACATATGTTCAGATACAAAAGCGAAAAAGCAAAACTAATGCGGCAGCCTAAGCTGCCGCACCAATTCCATTTTATTTTACCCCAACTGTTGACAAAGAGCCTTAAAAGTCAAGTATTGTCTTATCCCCGTAAACCGATGTCCAGTCTCTTTCAAAGCCTTTTATCGCCGCATCTGTCATAGGATGAGAGATAACCGCCTTGAGGATTTTCGGGTCAACGGTTACGCAGTGACAGCCTGCCGATGCACATTTATGTACCTGCTCGGCATTTTTGAAGCTTGCAACCAAAACCTTGCAATCGCTGCCGTAATGGGCAAGCTGCCTTACAATTTCAGCCGCAACCTCTGTTCCGTCACCGATAATGTTATCGAGTCTGTTTACATAGGGGGCAACAAAGCTTGCTCCTGCCTTTGCCGCAATAAGTGCCTGCGGAGGTGTGAATATTGCAGTCATTGTAACACCTATTCCAAGCTCCTTAAGGCGCATTGTTGCCTTAAGTCCTTCTTCACAGATAGGAATTTTCACGTAAAAGCCGCCCTCTAATTTTTCTTTGAGGAGCTTTGCTTCCTCTACAATCTTTTCAGCCTCTTTCTGCGTTGTCTGAACGTGAAGCATCTTATCCTTTCCGATTATCTCCCTGATTTGTGTAACCAGTTCCCAGAAGTCTGTATGCTCCTTTGCAATAATCGAAGGGTTGGTTGTAACGCCCGCAAGAGGGTAATATTCGTTACAATACCTTATTGTTTCAATATCAGCAGTATCCAAAATATACAGCATATGTCTTCCTCCTATGATGTTATTTCCTTACGTTAAGTATGCTGTCATACTTAACGAAGTTTTCATATACCTTTGTATAATCATTACCCTGCGGTGTGTAAACCTTGTCGGTTTCAATCATAGCACAGGCTTCTTTAACAGACTTAAACTCACCTGCACCCACCCCTGCAAGAATTGCTGCGCCGAGACAGGCAGTTTCCTTGTTTTTAAGTGTAATGAGGCGTTTTTTTGTAATATCAGCCTTCATATTGCACCAGAGCGGGCTTTTTGCACCGCCACCCATAACACGGATTTCATCCACATCAGTGCCGAGATAGTCAAGATTACTCTTGAGCATACACGCAACTGACTCCATAATACTGCGTACAAAATGTGCCGTATTATGCTCGGGCGTAAGTCCTGTGAAGCTTCCGCGTGCATCGGGGTTATATTTAGGCATTGTAGAGCCGCACAAATACGGTAAAAAGGTTACTCCGTCACTTCCAACACTGACCTTTTCTGCCAGAGCATCAAGGTCTTTGAAAGAAACATCAGGGAGGAATGCCTCCTTAAACCATTTTAATGCCATACCTGCCGTCGGACTCCACGAAAGAAGTGCGTAGCTTCCATCAAAGCTATAGTGACACGGCACAAAGCTATCCTCTTTAAACTCGGGCACACTGTCCGTAGGAAGATAAATAGCCATTGTAGTACCCGTCATAACACTGCAGATACCCTTTTCTATAACGCCTGCACCGATTGCACCTGCAACCTGGTCCATTGCAGAGGTGATAACCTTAATTCCGTTATACTCCCCTACATACTTACCGCTGTCCATAAGGGCGGGAAGCATATCTTTCTCCACACCTATGAAGCCGAGCATTTCATCCCAATATTCTGATGTATTAATATCAAAATAAATTGTTGATGACTGAAGGGTTTTTTCTGTCACAAACTCGCCCGTAAGCTTATAGAGAAGATAATCCTCAAGCAGGAAAATTTTCTTCGTCTTAGCCCATATCTCAGGCTCGTTGCGCCTCACCCACAAAAGCTTACTTGCAGGCCAGGTAGCCGTGATTTCAGGCTGACCTGTAACCTCATAAACCTTCTTACGTCCGAAATGCTCCTCGATAATACGTGCCTCTTCCTCTGCACGGTTATCAAGCCATACGATTGCATCACGCACAGGCTCACCGTTTTCATCGGTAAGAATAAGAGTTTCACACTGTGTATCAATTGCAAGAGCATCTACCTTTGCAGTTTTCTCTACATTTGCAAGGGCATTTTTAAGAAGGCTCCAGTATTTCAGCGGCTCCAGCTCTACAATATTTCCGCTGGTCTTAACTGTATAATCCTCGGTAGAGGAAGCAAGCTCACGAAGTTTCTCGTCAAACAGAACTGCCTTTACCGAGGTTGTTCCAAAGTCAATTCCTAAAAGATTCATAGCACTTATCTCTTAAGCTGAAGGTCGTAATGAACGTCATACGCCTTTTCTTCGTCTGTATACTTACGCTTTGTATCGATAACTTCACCGTTATTCCACTTTCTGTCCTCAACAGCCTCAGTAGTACCCATAACAGTTACGTTAATCTGTCTTCTTCTTGCACGTACGTGATCCCAGTCAATAAAGTAAACATGTGCAAATTCGCCACCGTCAAGAACGCCGTCCTTGATTGTCATAGCTTCGCTTCTGCCGAAGAATACACTGCGAAGATGTCCGTCTGTGTTCATACTTGTGTAGTCACCGGGCTCGTTTACGTATCTTCCGAACTGTGAATGGATGGGGCCGGGATGACGGTACTGATGCTCCTCTGCAAAGTCAGGAATCATCTTTCTCATAATATCGAGAAGATCATGCTGAAGGTACTCAAGATCAAATGAATCGATATCGTGTGAGCACTCCTGAACCATAACTGAACAGGTTGTGTGATGTGATGCGATTGTAACAGTACCATTCTTAACACCTGAAGCTGCTACTATTTCCATAACCTCTTTTGAAATGTCGTGGAATGTGGGTATCCAACCTCTTGACTGAACTTCCAATTCCTTCTGAAATACTTTAAATTCCATAATTAAATCCTCCTAAATTTTTATATTTCTCCCATTTTGGGAATTATGAGCGTGGGGATTGTTAAGGGCACTCCCTTAACGATTAAATCCGTTA
The DNA here is from genome assembly GCA_017441965.1 of Clostridia bacterium. Classification (GTDB taxonomy): domain Bacteria; phylum Bacillota; class Clostridia; order UMGS1883; family UMGS1883; genus UMGS1883. The sequence continues at coordinate 3,613 of JAFSBF010000154.1, forward strand.
AAATCGGGGGCGTGTACCTCGATTTTAACTCCTTGCGTGGGCTGGTGCGGTGAGCACCGCGCGAGCGTAAGCCCACTTGTCGAAAGTAAATGTTTTGCAGGGCAAAACTTTGCTTTCGAGAGGATGACCTTGTCATCCGTTTAATCGCTCGCCTACTGCGCCGCCCGGATGAACAAGGGCAAACTGCTCATTCTGGAAATTTGTTTCCTCAATAAGCATTGTCTGCAGCACATGGAAAATCACCGCAAGCGATGTTGAAGATGTTGTTCCCTGACAGTTATACTTGTCCGTTTCACGGTTTACATACTGCTTAAGAACAACGTCTGCCTCTTTCGCAAGGGGGGACTCCATATTTTCAGTAACGGTTATAATTTTAACACCCTTCTTTTTGCAGATGTCAACAAGTGTCAAAAGCTCCTTTGTCTTGCCGCCGCGTGATGCAAATACCATTACATCACCCTCCTGCAAAAAGCCTGTTGCACCGTGCGGTCCCTCTGCAGGTGAAATAAACCTTGCAGGCTGCTCTATGCAGCACATAAGATGCGCAAAATGCTGACATATAATGCCGCTGTGTCCGCATCCGCTTGAGCCTATTCTCGGCGCATTTTTGAGAAGCTCTACCGCTTTAGAGTAAGCTTCCTCGTCAAAATATTGTGCCATCTCGGCAATACACTGGCTCTCTGTTATGTAAGCCTGTCTTGCCATTTCAAGTGCTTCTTTTTTCATAATTACGTAAACCTCTTCTTAGTTCGAAGTTCGAAATTCGAAGTTCGAAATGATTGTTGATTTTCGCAGTGCGAAAATCTTCCAACACTTCGCATTCCGCATTTCGCATTTCACATTATTTTTAATATTTTTTATGCGTTGCACTCATCCCAGGCCTTACGAAGATTGAATAACATTTCCTCAACCATTTCATACGGTCTGTCAGATTTCATAATACCGCTTGTTGTACCTGTTGCCTGAGCGCCAAGCTTGATTGTGTTGTATACGTCCTGACCGTTGGAAATTCCCGCACCCTGAAGTACCATTATATCGGGATTGATTTCACGAACAGTCTTGATTGTTTCAACAACGTAGTTACTGTCACTTGTCTGACCTGTACCGATAAGGTCTGTAGGCTCTGCCACGATAAGGTTGGGTCCCATCTTGGCAATTTTCTTAACATCTTCAACAGTATCGGCACAAACAATTGTACCAAGACCAACCTCGTCAGCTCTTGCAATTGTTTTTTCGATTTCTTCCAATGTAAGAGGCTTTTCAGCATGGTTAAGCATTACACCAACCGCACCTGCAGCCTTTACAGCCTCGGGAAGAACGCTGCCTAATCCCCTGCCGGGTGTCAGGTAGTCCATATGCTGCGCAAATACTAAAATTCTTTCAGTATTGTCAGCAAGAAGCTTAATATCTGTATACTGCGGAGTAACGATTACATCAACATCGTACTTCATTGCAGTCTTGTCAATTACCTGTGCAAGCTTAAGCATTTTTTCGCCGTACAAAAATGCTTTGGGACCAACCTCGAAGAAAGGCGGTTTTATCTTTAAATCCTTGTACATAAATTTTACACTCCTTTATTTAAAACACTAATGTCTGTCCTATTTGAGGAATATGAAGAGAGGAATCGCTCCCTGCCGTTTTCTCAACCGCATCCCAAAGCGCGTACTCGTCACACTCACGCTGCGGCAGATGAAGAAGCACTATCTCCCCTGCTCCAAGGTTTTTTGTAATCTGCCACGCAGAAGAAGTAATTGCATACGCATACGGTACAATCACTACATCAGGTTTTGGAAAGCTATCTGCATTTTTCCACATAAGCGGTGATGCATCACCCATAAACCATACACATTTGCTGCCGCTGATAATATAGCTTATATGGGAAATATCTGTCTTTCCTATATGTCTGGTGGAAACTGCCTCGATTTCTATGTTTTGTGTAACCTTTGGCGGTAAACACTCAGGCCCGTAAACGGGTCTGAGTGTTTTTATCCTATATTCCTCTGCATAATTCTCATCATAATGATCCTTATGCATATGTGTAAACGCTACAACGTCAGGGGGATTTTTTATAAATTGCTCACGAAAATGGTGCGGTGTTCCCGCATAAGGCGCAAGCTCCTGCGCCACGCCGTCAAGCAGAAACGATACACCGTCAAGTAAAAGCAATACCCCTGCATTTGCCGTCCGCGTAATTTCCATTATACACCCTTCTGAGCACGGCGAAGAGCCTCAGCCTCTGTGCAGCCGTTTTCTACAGTGTGTCCGGGAAGCGGAACGAGCTTTTCATGGATTGCATCAATAATCCAGCCTGCCTGCGGGAAGAAGTATTCGTCAAATTCGAACGGAGGTGTTATCCAGTTGCGTGCGCCTACTACTACGGGCGGTGCATCAAGATCGTCGAAGCAAAGCTCTGTGATGTTCTTTGCAACGTCATTTAAGAATGAACCACGTGCACATGCATCTGAAACGAGGACAACTCTGCCTGTCTTCTTCACAGACTCAATAATCTTGGTATAATCAAGCGGTACAAGAGAGTGAATGTTAATAACATCTGCCTCCATACCGTATTTTTCGCTAAGCTGCTTAGCAGCATCCATAGCGCGGTAAAGTGCCGCACCGATTGTAAGGATTGTAACGTCCTTACCGTCACGAACCTTATTTGTATCACCAAATTCGATTTCATAACGTTCAGCAGGAACACCGCCTTCGTGGAACTGCTCACCAACGTCATAAATTCTCTGGCTTTCAAAGAATACAACGGGGTCAGTACCCTTAAGCGCTGATTCCATAAGACCCTTTGCCTCCCAAGGTGTTGCGGGGAAGCAAACCTTAAGTCCGGGGATATGTGCACAAAGTGCTGTCCAGTCCTGAGAGTGCTGCGCACCATACTTAGAACCGACAGATACACGAAGAACTACGGGCATCTTAAGTATGCCTGCACTCATTGCCTGCCATTTTGACATCTGGTTAAAGATTTCGTCACCTGCGCAGCCGATAAAGTCAGCATACATAAGCTCTACGAGTGCACGTCCGCCTGAAAGTGCGTAACCAACGGCTGTACCTACGATAGCAGCCTCGGCAATGGGTGAGTTAAAGAGACGGCAATGCGGGAATGCGTCCATCATACCACGGTATACTGCAAACGCACCGCCCCAGTCACGGCAGTCCTCACCGTATGCGATAAGTGTGGGGTCTTCATAGAAACGGTCATATATAACCTCGCTCATTGCATCACGAAGGTTAAAGAGCTTCATCTTTGAAACGGGCTTTCCATCAACAACGGGGCAGCGTTCCTTTTCCTTAAGCTTCTTATATGCAGGAACTTCATTAAGAGGCATATTAACCTCAGGCTCACGGTCATCAAACTTCTCAACCTTTTCGTTTGAGAACATCATACGTTCAACAACCATAGAATCCTTCTTGAAATCTACATAGGGGCTTACCTCTACATCTGATGCAGCCTTGCAAATCATTGTCATACGCTCAGCGGTGTTTGCAAGAATAGCTTCAAGGTCGCTATCGCCTGTAACACCTGCTTCAACAAGACCCTTACGGTATGTGATAATCGGGTCGATTGCCTGCCAAGCTTCGATTTCTTCCTTAGTACGGTACGCGTTCTGGTCAGATACAGAGTGACCGCTGTAACGGTATGTAAGTGTATCGAGCATAACGGGACCTTCACCCTTACGGAGAATTTCAAGCTTACGCTCCATAGCATCAATAACTGCAAGCGGATTGAAACCGTTTACTCTTTCAGCGTGGAACTGCGTCGGGCTTACACCTGAGCCGATACGTGCAAGCATATCATAACCCATTGTTTCACCTCTGGTCTGGTCGCCCATACCGTATGAGTTATTGAATACGTTATAAAGAATGGGCATACCACCCTGATGGCTTTCCCAAAGTGTGTGGAACTGGTCCATAGCAGCAAAGTTCATTGCCTCCCAAACGGGACCGCGTGCCATTGAGCCGTCACCGCTGTTACAAACAACGATACCCTGCTTGCCGTTAACCTTCTTAAAGAGTGCCGCACCTGTTGCAATTGCAGCAGAGCCGCCAACGATAGCATTGTTGGGATAAATACCAAAGGGCAGGAAGAATGCGTGCATTGAGCCGCCCATACCCTTATGGAAGCCTGTTTCACGGGCAAATATTTCAGAAAGTGTTCCGTAAAGGATAAAGCGGATTGCAAGTTCCTTTACGTCATCAACCTTGCCAAGCTTTTCTGTCGCACGAAGAGCACTACCACCAAGGAAGCCCTCCATAATTGTCATGAGTTCCTGCTCGCTGAGCTTGTGTATGCAGGAAAGTGCCTTTGCAAGGATTTCACTGTGGCTACGGTGTGAGCCGAAAGAAAAGTCGTTCTGGTCAAGAAGATAAGCCTGACCAACTGCAGCAGCCTCCTGACCTACAGAAAGGTGAGCAGGACCGGGATATGTAGTTTCAATTCCGTTATACACACCCTGTGTCTTTATAAGGCTGAGCATAGACTCAAACTCACGAAGAACAGTAATGTCACGGTAAATACGAACAAGGTCATCATCACTGTAACGCTTACGCTCGTCCTTGATTGTTTTGTTATAGACATTTACGGGAATGTCCTTAAAGGTAATTTTGCCGGGAGCCAAGGTCTCGACGGGATCTACAAATAAACTCTTAGGCATTTTTTATTCCTCCTTATATATGAAAAATTGCTTCTCTGATAATTTCTGCAACCGTCGGATGCGGGAAGACGAGCTTCTGCAGACGGTTTGGTGTCATTTCTGTATCTACCATCATTGTAGCAGTCATAATAATTTCTGATGCGTATGAGCCTACCATATGGCAGCCTACAAGGCGTTTCTTGTCCGTATCAACAACAAGCTTTATAAAGCCCTTGCCGCCTTCTGTTTCTGCAAGGTATCTGCCTGCATAGGACATCGGAAGCTTAACTTCCTTAACCTTCATACCCTTTTCCTCTGCATCGTTCTTGCTAAGACCAACACTTGCAACCTCGGGGTCAGTATATATAACGGAAGGAATTACATCATAACGCATTTCGTCATTCTTTCCAACCATATGATTTACTGCAACCTCTGCCTCTCTGTAGGCAGTATGTGCAAGCATCAGCTTACCGTTACAGTCACCGATAGCATAAACGCCTGAAACATTTGTGCAGAGGTGACGGTCTGTCTTTATTGCCGCTCTGTCCATATCGAGCTGAAGAGTCTCAAGACCGATATTTGCAGTAGACGGCTTACGTCCTGCGGAAAGAAGAACTTTATCGCACTTTATTTCCTTCTTTTCGCCGTTTTCTTCATATATAACACTGTCTTTCTTAACCTCAAGCACTTTGCAGGAAAGCTTGAACACCATACCCCTCTTTTCAAAAGCATCGGTGAGCACCTTACAGATTTCGGCATCTGTCGCACCTGCAATTTTGGGCATCATTTCAATAACAGTTACCTTTGTACCGACACTTGCAAAGTAATACGCCATTTCAAGACCTATTACACCGCCGCCGATAACAACCATTTCCTTTGGAAGTGTTTTTTCGTCAAGCACCTCGCGGTTTGTAACCACAAAGCCGCTCTCAAGACCTTCCTTTAAACCTGGAACAGGCGGAACAACTGTTTCTGAGCCTGATGCAATTACAAGCTTTTTACCTGCATAAACAGTTCCGTCTGCCTCAACTAAAAAACCGTTTTCGTCCTTACCCTTAACAGTAGCATTTGCACTGATAACGGTAACCTTGTTCGCCTTCATAGTAGCGCCCACGCCTGAAACGAGAGTTTTAACAACCTTATCCTTTCTGTCAATAACCTTTGCGTGGTCGTATTTTACGCCCTCGGCAGTAACACCGAATGCCTCGCTCTCTTTTGCGTGGCGATACATTTTTGATGAATTAAGAAGTGTCTTTGTGGGGATACATCCCTCATTAAGGCAAGTACCGCCAAGAGCCTTCTTTTCAAAAACAGCCGCTTTAAGTCCATTCTGGGAAGCTCTTTCTGCGCACAGATATCCGCCGGGGCCGCCGCCCAGAACCAATACGTCAAAAATTTCCATATCAATATCTCCCTATATTTTATTTAGCAAGAAGCATTGTAAAGTTTTCAAGATTGTAACCGAGTTCCTTCTGGAAACGTGCCGCAGGAGTTCCGTCTACTGCACGGTGGTCATATGTAAGGCTAAGTCCCATTGCAGGATAAATCTTAATCTCGCCGTCCTTACCCTTCTTAACACGCTCAATTGTGCCGCAAACACCAAGTATTCCCGTCTGCGGAGGATTGATAACGGGTGTAAAGGACTCAACTCCCATATTACCGAGGTTTGAAACTGTAAATGTACCGCCTGAAAGCTTATCGGGGCTGATATTACCCTCACGGCACTGTGCGGCAAGCTCCTTAACCTCTTTTGAAATTTCAAGAAGACTCTTCTGGTCAGCGTTAAAGATAGTGGGCACCATAAGTCCTCTTGGTGTATCCACCGCAACGCCAAGGTTTACGTGCTTAAAAAGTCTGATATTATTGTCATCAAGCATATGTGCATTCAAATCAGGATGATTTAAAAGCGTTCTTGAAACTGCATACAAAACTATATCGCCAAGTGTAATACCGCTGCACTCACCCTCAGAAGCCTTAAGAAGCTTTCTGTATGCGAGTATTGCAGTAGCATCAAATGATGTATTGTGTGTAAGCTGTGCCATTGTAGAAAGTGAAGTATGCATAGACTTGCTGATAGCACGGCGGATACCGCTGAACTTAACATCCTCATACTCCTGCTCAGGTACTGCTGCTGCAGGTGCAGCCGCAACCTCTGCCGCCTTCGCTGCCACAGGATTTTCCATAAGCTCTCTTACATCGCGTTCAATAATTCTTCCGTTAGGGCCGGTAGGTGTTGCCAGTGTTGCATCCACACCTGCACGCTCCGCAAGCTTTTTCGCTCTGGGAGAAACGGCAGTCTTTCCATCCGCACTTACAGTCGGAGCTATAGCTGCAGGTGCAGCCTCCTTCTTAACTTCCTCAACAGGAGCCGCTACAGCTTCCTCCTGTGCACCCTGCGCTCCGTCAGGACGCAGTGCACTGCAATCCTCACCGGGATTACCAACTGCACACACATTCATAAGACACGGAACCTCGTCCCCGTCTTCAAAGAAAATTTCGAGTAATGTACCCTCTGCAGTAGATTCACATTCAAAGCTTGCTTTGTCAGTTTCGTATGTGAATAAAATGTCGCCGACCTTTACAGCGTCGCCAACCTTCTTTTCCCAATTACCGATAATACAGCTTTCAACAGTAATACCGGCTTTGGGCATAATTACAGCATTAGCCAAGGCAAAAACCTCCCTATTTTGATATATTGTTAATTATAACATAACTTAACATTCCCGTCAATTACTTTTATACTAAAAAACAAAAAAGAATTGCCTTAAATGACAACTCTTTTTCGTCAAAATATACAAATTTTCACCAAGCACACAAAGCTACATTATAGTAACTCCGCTTTCCTTTGCCGCAACAACATACTCCTCGGGCATCGGTTTATCGGTTATAACATAATCCACATCCTTGATTGTTGCGAAGGTATACGGCATAAGTCTTTTTAGCTTTTCATTTCCGCACATAAGCACACTCGTGCGCGCCTTTTCTATAACAAGCTTTTTCACAAGCATATCCGCCTCCGTTCCGCAGGTAAATCCCACGTCGGCAGAGCATCCCGAAACACCTATAAAGGCAATATCTATATTGATATTTTTGAGCATTTCAAGTGTATTCTGACCGCAAACAGACTGATTATTACGGTTAAGCGTGCCGCAGCACATAGTAACCACAGGATTTGACAGATGACACAGTTCCAGTGCTATTCCCGGACTTGTGGTTATAATATTAAGGTTTATGTCAGGCAGATTTTTTGCGATGAACAGGTTTGATGTTCCGGCGTCAAGGAACACGCAGTTGTGCTGCTGCATAAGCGACAGTGCCTTCTGCGCCATATTAAGCTTACCGGGGTTATTGTCACGCAGACGGACACTAAACTCCATATCGCCCATCTGATGAACAAGCTTTACCCCGCCGCGGTACTTTGCCAGAAAGCCCTGCTGTTCCAGAGCATCAAGGTCACGGTGAAGCGTCATCAGCGAAATATCGGGGATAAGCTCGCGCAGTTCCTTTATTGTAGCTACATTTTTATCATCTAAATATTCCTTTATCCGTTCTCTGCGAATGCGGTTCATAATACCCTCCTGAGGCATTTGTATTATTTTTTACACCTTTTATAACATATTATAACACATTTATATCATATTTTCAAGAAGAATATTGACTATTTTTAAAAAATCTTATAAAATAGATAGAAATGGCACTTACATTTAATTATCTATGACTGTCAGGTGATACTATGATTGACACACTTCAAATATATATAGCACGTTCCTTTGACCCGTACGAAAATCTGGCGGTTGAAAAATATCTTCTCGATACAGTGTCGGAAAACGCGTGCACTCTTTATCTGTGGCAGAATGAAAATACAGTTGTTATCGGCAGAAATCAAAATGCCTGGGCGCAGTGCCGGACCTCTCTTCTCGAGGAGGAGGGCGTGCGCCTTGCACGCAGACTTTCAGGTGGCGGTGCCGTTTTTCACGATTTGGGAAATCTTAACTTCACAT
>JAFSBF010000155.1 GCA_017441965.1 Clostridia bacterium
ATAAAATAATTATATCACATTTGAAGGGCAGTGAAAACTATTGGATTTTAAATCAAAACTTTCATCTCTTAGCTTTTGTAATTTTATTATGCTGACAGTTGCAGGCATCATAAATGCTTTCGGTGTAACAGTATTTCTTTCCCCCGTAAAGCTATATGACAGCGGTATTTCAGGAACCTCGATGCTCTTTTCGCAGCTTACACCGCCCTTTCTTTCACTGTCATTCTTTCTTATACTTCTAAATGTTCCTCTATTTTTGTACGGTCTTAAAAAGCAGGGCGGTGTATTTACCATATATTCCATTTATGCAGTAGGAATATATTCGCTGAGTGCATATCTTATTACAGATGTTCTTCCGATTGATGTAAGTATGGCATCACCCCTTGCAGGTAACGACCTTCTTCTGTGCGCAATTTTCGGCGGGCTTATTTCAGGTATAGGAAGCGGTCTTACAATACGCTTTGGCGGTGCAATCGACGGCATTGAGGTTATGGCGGTAATTTTTGCAAAAAAGCTCGGCATTACTGTTGGCACATTCGTTATGGCTTATAACGTGCTTTTATACATTGCGTGCGGATTTGTAATGGAAAGCTGGATACTTCCGCTTTACTCAATCGTGACATATGCAGCGGCACTTAAAACAATAGACTTTATTGTAGAAGGTCTTGACCGTTCAAAGGCGGTAATGATAATTACTGAAAAGCCATCCCAGATAACGAGTGCGCTTATAGAAGAATTTGATTGCGGTACAACCAATATGACTGCCAAGGGAGGCTATTCAAATAAGGACAAAGCGGTAATCTATTTTGTAGTCAACCGCTTTCAGATTTCAAGGATGAAAAACATCGTTCACACCATAGACCCCTCTGCATTTATGACAATAACAGAGGTTGCTGATGTGTTTACAAGTGCGCACGCTTGAAATATGTTTTCTTTTGTGATATAATCACGTTGTTGATTATTTTTGGAGGGAATTTAATGAAAATAAAGGAATCGGCTGAAAACTATCTTGAAACCATTCTTATGCTTACAAAACAGAAAAAATATGTACGCAGTATTGATGTTGCAAACGAGCTTGGCTTTTCAAAGGCGAGTGTTTCCGTTGCTATGAAATCCTTTCGTGAAGAGGGGTACATCGCCATCAATGAAGACGGAGGCATTTGTCTTACCCAAAAGGGGCTTTTGATTGCAGAAAAGATGTATGAAAGGCATACTATAATTGCACGTGCACTTATGGCACTGGGTGTAAGTGAAGAGACTGCATATCTTGACAGTTGTAAGATTGAACACGATATCAGCGAGGAAAGCTTTGATAAAATAAAGGCTTTTTTAGAAAAACGTTAACATTATATTAAAATTATGTTACTGCTATTGAAATATGTTTTTTTATGTTGTATGCTATAATTGTAAATAATTTAGATTTTGTGTAATATAATTTTAAAGAGGTGATGTGCTATGGCAAGTAATCAGACAACTCATATCGACATATGCAAAACACGTGACACGGAAATTGATGCTATAATCTGCCGTGTTCATTCGGCATTGGTTGAAAAGGGATATGACCCCATCAGTCAGCTTGTCGGCTATATTATGTCAGGTGACCCGACGTATATCACAGGGCATAAGGGTGCACGAAGCCTCATTACAAAGGTAGAGCGCGACGAGATTTTAGAGGTTGTATTCAGGAAATATCTTGAAGATAAATAAAGAAATGCAAACTAAAATGCAGAAACGGTTTATTCCCGTTTCTGCATTTTTTGTATTGTGTTATTTTGTAATTGTAACTGTTCTTGCCTCTTCGTTCCACAAAACATCTGCACCAAGCTTTTCCATTACAAATCTGATGGGCAGGAATGTTCTGTCCTTATAAATAAATGGGGCACTGTCAAGTGTTACTTTTTCACCATTTACCGTAGCTTCACTCTCTCCTATTACAATAACAATAGAAATATCATCAAAATCTACTGTAACAGTCTGTGTTTCTCCGTTCCAGTTAACTTTTGCTCCAAGCTCCTCTGCAATAAAACGAATTGGAAGCATAGCACGCTCATTTACAATAATTGGCGCAACGTCATTTGTTTTTACTGTACCATCCACTTCTATGTCTGTTTTATCAATTGCAAGAACAAGGGTCTTTTTAACTTTTTCCACCCACTTTGCATAGAGGGTAAAGCCCTTTGTCACCTTTTCCTCAAAATTATACTCTTTTGTGCACGCCTTATCTGTGTACCAGCCTGCAAAGGTAAATCCATCCTTTACGGGACTTTCGGGCATAGTAACAACACCGTTTTTCTTAACCTTAACACTCGCAATTGCACTTGCGCCGTTTGTTTCAAACTTAACAGTATAGGTTGTTACTGATGAACCACCACCGCTGTAGCTTGGTGTGGGGTCTGCAGGTGCACCCAGAATAGTATAGGTTGAGAATTTTGCAGCAACAATTTTTATTGTATCGTTATTTACCTGAATATATTCACCATCTGCGTTAGGAGTAGTTGTTAAAGCATCCACCTGTCCGTTATGTTCTCTCAGTACAATAAACTTACCCATTCCCTGAAGACTTGCAGGCATTTCAACTTCATATGCTACAGGTACACTAACGTCGCTTACAGCAGTAGTTCCTGCCTCTGCACCCGTTTTTACTTTGTTTATTGTTATATCAATTGTCTTTCCCTGAGTATATGTACTGTAGCTTTGAGTTGCTTTGTCATTTATGCTTGATGTCGGCAGTGCTTCCTGAACAGAAGTTTCAATGTTTACAGTGTTTCCGGGAGTTTGTGCATAGGCGATATCCTCATCAGAGAGCTGTGCCTCAAGTGCTGCTGTATCAATGCTTGTAACGCCTGTTGCAGGTGCAACAACTGCACTTGACCCTGTTGCAGAAAGAGTAATGTTTTCAAGCTCTTCTGAGAAATCATCCACTACAAATGTAACTGTTTTCTTTTTATCTCCGCTTGTTACATTAATTGTGTGTGTTCCCCATTCACACTGTACCAACCAGAAAATACCCTCTGCATCTGTTTGTG
>JAFSBF010000156.1 GCA_017441965.1 Clostridia bacterium
ACCGAAACCCCTGTGAATATGCAAGACTTCCCAAAATGGAAACAGTACGGAAAGAAATTACATTTTACACTGTTGAGGATATCAGAAAGCTGTTTGAGATTATCAAAGGAACTGTGCTTTATGATATGGTGTATATCACCTTTATGTATGGACTCCGCCGCAGTGAGCTTATGGGAATTAAGTGGAATGCAGTTGATTTCGAAAATAATACGATTACAATACAGCACACAGTGGAGGTACAGACAAATCTTATTATAGTCAAGGACAGCACAAAAAACAAAAGCAGTAATCGTGTGTATCCGCTATTATCTGATGTTAAGGAAATTCTTCTCAGAATTAAAGCACAACAGGAAGAATATAAGGATATGTTTGGAAACTGTTACACTGATACGGACTACGTTTTTGCCCGTCCTGACGGGAAGATGTATTATCCAAGTTATCCAAGCAAGCTTTTAAAGAAAGCGCTGCTTCGTAATAATTTGAAGTATATACGGTTTCACGACCTTCGCCATAGTTGTGCAAGTATGCTGATAATGAAAGGCTGGCAGATGAAAGATATTTCCGATTGGCTCGGTCACGCAGATATTGGCACCACTATGAATATCTACGGACACCTTAATATGGAGTATAAAAGGAAGCTTGCAAAACAGCTTGAAAATATACCGTAAAAAAGTGCTTGTTAGATAAATGTTAGATGACGCATTTTTCATGATTTTTCAAAACATAGAAAAAACCGCCTAACCCTATTGGTTAAGCGGTTTTCGGTGGCGTGCTTGGAGGGATTCGAACCCCCGACCCTTTGGTTCGTAGCCAAATACTCTATCCAACTGAGCTACAAGCACATTTCCAAACGCATTGACTATGATAACATATTTTTTGGTAAAATGCAAGCATTATTTTACAAAAAATAAAAAATATATTGTAATTATGTGCAACCTTCCTTTTTTGAAAAATAAATGTTATTGACTTTTTCTTTTTTGTGTGTTTAAATGAAGAAAAGACTATTTGGGGAGTGGCAGTATGAACGAAAAATGTATATTAGATGAAAGTAAGCTGTGCAATGATTGCGGAGAATGTGACCGTTGCGACCTTGATGGTGAAAAAATATGTGATAACTGCGGAAAATGCATAGGTCTTGATGCAGACAGCCGTGCTATAGAAATTGAAGATGTTGTTTTGAAAAATTAAGTCAGTGCAGGTGTACAAAATTGCTTTTTGTGTGCCTGCATTTTTTTGTTGCACAAATGATTGCTATGTGATATACTGTAAAATGAGTTGTTATATTGTATATAAAGAGGGGAATTACTATGGAATATGTAAATATTTTAGGAGTCAGGGTCAATAAACTCACAATGGCTCAGGCAGTTGAAAAAGCGGAAACACTTTTAAATACAGAAGACTTAAGCATAATTTACACCCCTAATTCTGAGATTATACTTTATGCATCTGAAAACAGTGAATTTACAGATGTGATTAACAGTGCAGATATGGTTGTTCCTGACGGAATAGGTGTTGTATACGGTTCTAAAATTTTAGGAAATCCTCTCAAAGAAAGAGTTGCAGGGTTTGACCTTGTATGTAATCTTTTTGAAGTTATGGCAAAAGAGGGAAAATCAGTTTATCTTTTAGGTGCAAAACCGGGCGTTGCTGAAAAAGCGGCAGAAAATCTTCAAAAAAAATACAGCGGTCTTGTAATAGCAGGAACGCACGATGGTTATTTTAAAGATGATGAAGAGGTTATAGCAGATATAAATAATGCTGCACCTGACTTTTTAATGGTATGCCTTGGCTTCCCGAAACAGGAAATGTGGATATATAATAACAAAGACCGCCTTAATACAAAGCTTGCTATCGGTGCAGGCGGATGCCTTGACGTATTTGCAGGAACAGTTCAGCGTGCACCGCAGTTTTACTGTGACCACGGTATTGAATGGCTTTACCGCCTTATCAAGCAGCCGTCACGATTTGTGAGGATGCTTGCACTGCCAAAGTTTGGGTTTAAGGTTATTTTAAAGGGTCGCAGATACAAATAAAAGGAAGTTACAATTTTTATGCTTGAATTTAAACAAATTTGTGCAGACGATTATGAAAGATATAATAAATACCGTGCCCTTGATGTGACATATGCGTCCGAGGGTGTATTTGCCACAATGTTTATATGGGATAAATATTATAATCTTGAGGTAGCTGAAAACGGAGAATTCTTCTTTATAAGATTTAATATAAAGGGGAAAGAGGGCGCATATTTTTTCCCGATTGGAAAAGGTAATCTTAAAAAAGCTGTCAGTGAGCTTTGGGAATATTCAAAGGAAAAAGGGGAAAAGCTGCGCTTTTTACTTGTAAGCCGTGAAAATAAGGACAAGCTTTTAGAGCTTTACCCTGACAATTTCAGTGCGGAGTCTGACAGAAACTGTTTTGACTATGTGTACCTGACGGAAAAGATGATTACACTTTCGGGGAAAAAGCTTCACTCAAAAAGAAATCACCTCAATTACTTTTTTGAAAACTATGATTATGAATACATTGAGGTAAAAGAAAAGCCCCTTTTGGAGAAATGTGCGAAAAAGGCATACGCCCTTATATCAGCAAAAACGAAAAACAGAAATTCGTTTGAGCTTGGTGCAATGGAGCGGTATTTTGAAAACTACTTTAAATTTAATCAAAAGGGCGGCGCAATTATCATAGACGGAGAAATTGCTGCGATGACCTTTGGGGAAAGATTGAACGGAGAAACGGCGCTTATTCAGATAGAGCTTGCCGATGAAAAATACCGTGGTGCGTATCAGGCAATAAACAAGCTTTTTTGCGAAAAAGAATGGAAGGATTGTCTGTACGTAAACCGTGAGGAGGATATGGGAATAGAGGGGCTGAGGAAGGCAAAGACAAGCTATCAGCCCGAGTTCCTTGTTGAAAAATATGTTATTAACGCATTTGCTAAAGGAGATTAAGGTATGATTTATATTTTTCTTGCAGACGGATTTGAAGAGGTAGAGGCACTTGCCCCGCTTGATATACTTCGCAGGGCAAATCTTGACACTGTGACAGTGGGTGTTACGGGGGAATTCGTGACAGGGGCACATAATATAACAGTAAAGGCAGATATAGCCCTTAGTGACGTGAAATTTGAAAATATTGATGCAGTTATTCTCCCGGGCGGACTTGGCGGCACAGAAAACCTCGACAAAAATGAACTTGTGAAGAATGCCGTAAATTATGCCGATGATAATAAAAAACTTGTATGTGCAATCTGTGCGGCACCGTCGATTTTAGGTAAAATAGGACTTTTAAATGGTAAAAAAGCAACGTGTTACCCCGGCTTTGAAGATACCTTTGACGGCGGATGCTATGTAAAACAGTCTGTTGTTAAATGCGATAATTTCATAACATCTGACGGTATGGGCAGTGCGTATAAATTCGGCTTTGAAATAGTGGCAGCGCTCTGTGGCGCAGACAAAGCAGAAGAAATAAAAGAGCAGATACAGTATTAAGGTGGATTATGGAAAAAGATTTTTTAGACTCTCTCATTCCAAAACGCAGTGATTTTCTGACAGAGCTTAGACGAAAGTCGGCACTGGAGGAAAGCTACGCACCGATAGTGCAAAAGGAAACAGAGCAGCTTATAGTAACCCTTTTAAAGCTTAAAAAGCCTAAAAGAGTTCTTGAAATAGGAACGGCAGTAGGCTACAGTGCTATACTTATGGCAGATAATCTGCCCGAGGACAGCCAGATAATAACCATAGAGCGTTACAAAAAACATGCCGATATTGCAGTTGACAATATTTTTGAGGCTGGCTATGAAAAGAAAATCCGTGTGATAGAGGGCGAGGCGGCAGAGGTTTTATGCTGGCTTGACGGTGGGTTTGACTTTGTATTCTTAGATGCGGCAAAGGGGCAGTACATAGAGTTCTTGCCTGATATAATGAGGCTTTTAAACCCCGGTGGGATACTTCTTTCTGATAATATTTTGTACAAGGGTATGGTTGAGGATGAGGAGAAGGTAGTCCATAGAAAGGTCACAATAGTAAAAAGACTTCGGATGTATCTTGAGGAAATAATGAATAATCCCTCTCTTACAACATCTATAATTCCTATCGGTGACGGTGTTGCGTTATCGGTGAAAAACGAAAGGAAATAATTATGCAAAAGGTTGAGCTTCTGGCACCTGCCGGAAATTTATATAAGCTTAAAATAGCACTTAAATACGGCGCAGATGCGGTGTATATCGGCGGAGAGGCTTTTTCTCTTAGAGTTGCGGCGGATAATTTTACCCCCGAGGAAATGAAAGAGGGTATAGAATTTGCCCACGCAATGGGTAAAAAGGTATACGTTACTGCAAATATTATTCCGCATAACCGTGACCTTAAGGAAATGGAGCGGTATTTTAAGGAAATTTATGAGCTTGGTGCAGATGCGGTGCTGATTTCAGACCTCGGTGCGTTTAATATCTGCAGGAAGGCGGCACCCGACCTTGAAATCCATATAAGCACTCAGGCAAATAACACTAACTATATGACAGTGCAGTCATGGCACGAAATGGGCGCAAAAAGAGTTGTCCTTGCAAGAGAAATGACACTTTCTGAAGTGCGTGAGATAAGGGATAATATAAGCCGTGAGTGTGAGCTTGAAATATTTATGCACGGTGCAATGTGTGTGTCATATTCGGGAAGATGCCTTTTAAGTAACTATATGACGGCACGTGACAGTAACTACGGTGCGTGCAGCCACCCGTGCAGATGGCAGTATGCGCTGATGGAGGAAAAACGCCCCGGGGAATATATGCCCGTATTTGAAAATGAGCGCGGAACATTCATTATGAATTCAAAGGATTTATGTATGATAGAGCACGTTCCCGAGCTTATTGCAAGCGGTGTAAGCTCCCTTAAAATAGAGGGCAGGGTAAAGAGTGAATATTACGTTGCAACAATAGTTGCGGCATACAGAAAAGCAATTGATAAATACTATGAAAACCCGACCGGGTACGTGTTCAATCCCGAATGGCTTAAAGAGGTTAAAAAGGTCAGCCACCGTGATTATTATACGGGATTTTTCTTCGGCATACCCGACACGGGTGCGCAGATATACGGGACAAGCTCCTATATACGTGAATGTGATATTGTAGGCATAGTTCTTGACTATGACGAAAAGACGAAGCTTGCAAAGGTAAGTCAGCGAAACCGCTTCTTTAAGGGTGACGAAATAGAAATTATGCAGCCGGGGGAGGACTTATTCACGCAGAAGGTAGAGGTTCTGAAGGACGAGAATATGAATGATATAGAGGTTGCCAATCATGCGGCAATGATACTTTATATAAAAACGGACAAACCTGTTGTAAAGGACGCAATGTTACGTATGCAAAAGGATTGATATTATGCGGATACTTGGAATAGACCCCGGAATTGCAATTGTCGGCTACGGCGTTGTCGATAAAGAGGGAAACAGATATAAGACAGTTGCCTATGATGCCGTTACAACACGTGCGCATACTCCGCTGGAGGAGCGGCTACTGCTTGTATACAAGG
This sequence comes from Clostridia bacterium, assembly GCA_017441965.1. GTDB lineage: Bacteria > Bacillota > Clostridia > UMGS1883 > UMGS1883 > UMGS1883. Next base: position 5,520 of record JAFSBF010000156.1, read on the forward strand.
GTATTGATGAGATAATAAAGATGTACAAGCCTGACGCGATGAGTATTGAGGAGTTGTTTTTCAACAACAATGCAAAAACTGCTGTTGCAGTAGGTCAGGCAAGGGGTGTAATACTTCTTGCGGCGGTGCAAAACAGCATCCCCATTTATGAGTATACTCCGCTGCAGGTTAAGCAGGCACTGACAGGCTACGGCAGGGCGAGCAAATCGCAAATTCAGCAGATGATGAAATCCATTCTCGGTCTTGAGAGCGTGCCAAAGCCTGATGACGTTGCAGATGCACTGGCAATTGCAGTGTGCCACGGAAACAGTATGAGGTTTAACTCAATTAAGAATTTTGGAGGAATTATGTTATGATTTCCTTTTTAAGAGGTATAATCGCATCTAAAAGTGAAAACGGTGCAGTAATAGATGTGGGCGGCGTAGGCTTTTTTGTAAATATGCCGTCGAGCGATATTGCAAAGCTTGGCGAGGTAGGCGAAAATATTACGGTCAATACATATTTTCAGATAAGAGATGAAGAGCCGCAGATGTATGGCTTTCTGACAAGCGATGAAATGAGCTATTTTAATAAGCTTATTTCAATTTCAGGTATCGGTCCCAAGGCGGCGCTGGCAATATTGGGAACGCTGAGTGTGGAGGACCTTGCCTTTGCCATTATTTCAGAGGATGTTAAGGCAATTACACGTGCGCCCGGTGTTGGAACAAAGATGGCACAGCGCGTTATATTAGAGCTTAAGGGAAAAATTGACACGCAGGAGGCAATCGGTAGAGGTTCATCATCGGCACAGAACATACCGCTTGGCGGTGTGAGAGCTGATACAGGTGCGGTAAATGCCCTTATTGCACTTGGTGCATCACCGTCCGAGGCACAGAAGGTTGTTATGCAGATAGACGCATCGGCTATGAGCACCGAGGATATTATAAAAGAGGCTTTAAGGAGAATGTCAAATGGAATTTGATGAGAGAATTATATCCACACGCCAGCTTGAAGGCGATAATGAAATTGAACATTCCATACGCCCGAAAACAATGGACGAATATATCGGTCAGGATAAGGTTAAGGAAAGCCTGAAGATATACATAGATGCGGCACTGCAGCGGCGCGAGGCACTCGACCACTGCTTGCTTTACGGCCCACCCGGACTTGGTAAAACTACGCTTGCCTCAATAATTGCAAATGAGATGGGCGTTAATATCAGGGTTACAAGTGGTCCTGCCATTGAAAAGCCTATGGATCTGGCGGCAATCCTCACAAATCTTGGCCCGCAGGATGTTCTGTTCATTGACGAAATTCACCGCCTTTCACGCGCGGTGGAGGAAATACTCTATCCTGCAATGGAGGACTTCTCGCTTGATATTATAATCGGCAAAGGCCCCAGTGCGCAGTCGGTAAGACTTAGTCTGCCGCCGTTTACGCTTGTAGGTGCAACGACGAGGGCGGGACTTTTATCGGCACCGCTTCGTGACCGTTTTGGCGTTATTTCAAGACTGGAGCTTTATACGAAGGACGACCTTACAACGATAGTTTCCCGCAGTGCACAGATTATGAATGTGGACATTGCACCCGAGGGGGCGGCAGAGATTGCATCACGTTCAAGAGGTACTCCGAGAATTGCAAACAGACTGCTTAGACGTGTGCGTGACTTTGCGCAGGTGTGCGCAGACGGCACTATTACAAAAGAGGTTGCCGACAAAGCTCTTAAAATGCTTGAAATTGATGCACTCGGTCTTGATGCAACAGATAAGAAAATGATAACCTCAATTATATATAATTTTGGAGGAGGCCCTGTGGGTCTTGATACACTTGCCGCAACAATCGGCGAGGATTCCTCCGCAATTGAAGATGTGTATGAGCCGTATCTCCTGCAGCTTGGTTTTATTAACAGAACGCCCCGGGGAAGATGCGTTACACGTCTTGCGTACGAGCATTATGGTATCGCAATGCCAAATGGTGTAAATTCAAAGCAGATTAGCTGGGAATAATCTGACAAATGTTACATTTTTGTTACAAATGTGTCTTTGGGGCAGGATTTCGCATTTTTATGTCGAATATTGCAGTAAAGTATCGTCTTTTAGATTAAAAAGGGGTGAAACGGTGAAAAAGGCAGTCTCTTTAATAACTTTACTTATTATACTGATGCTGACATTTATGAATGTAAGTGCGGCTCAGCTTTACTATAATGATGAATACCACCCATATTATGCAGGTGACGTGCATCTGAGCATTAACGGAAAACTACTTACAGACCTTCCAATGCCGCCCGTTATTATAAACGAGTATACTATGGTACCCGTCAGGGAGGTTTTTGAGGCGCTCGGCAGTAAGGTCATATGGCACGATGATACCTGTCAGGTGGAGATTGCCGATAACGGCGTATCGGTGCTTGTAAAAATAGGTGACAGAAATACGTATGTAAATAATGCGCTTGTACGGATTGATGAAGAGCAGCCGCTGCCGATGCTTATCGGTATGGATGAAAAACTTCTTAAATCTATGGTGCCGGTACGTTTTATAGCTGAAAAGCTTGGCTATAAGGTAGGATGGGACGATTCTACACGCACGGTGCTTATTAATGAGCAGGCATCCGAAATAATAGGCGGCACTGTAAGCGATGATGAGGACGTAATGCCTGAAGAGTACGGAAGCTTCGGCACGGTTAAGACGTCAAGCGATGACAGGTATGACTACGTTTATATAAGTACACGTTATGGTATTTCGCCCAAGGTTACAAGATACCAAAATCCTGAAAGGGTTGTGTTTGATTTCCCCGAAGCTACGTTTACAAGCCTTGGCGGAACGGTGCAGATTGGCGGCAACTGCGTGGAGCAGGTGCGTTATTCCAATTTTGAAAATCAGGCGCGTTTAGTGCTGGATATAAAGGAAAGCACGCAGGCAATGGTAATGTCGAGTGAAAAGGGAATAATGATTCGTGCTGAAAAGTCGGAAAACGAAGAAATCATATATGATGCCTTTGAAGAGCGGGTTTATTTTAATAAAAATTATGTAGGCAGCGGAAAATCAGTTGAAAACGGATATGCCGTAACCTTTACAAATTTAAAGCTTGAAGACCAGAAAATTGAATTACACGATGGAATTATTTATGAAATTATTGTGAAAAACAGTGCGAGCGGCTGCACAGTTACCGTGGATGGCAGTAACAAGCTGACATATACTGCGGAAAAGGGATTTTATAAGAGTGACAAGCCAATAACTCAGGAAAAGCCGCCCGTAGATAGCAGCGACGGAGTGACACGTGTTGTGATAGATGCAGGACACGGCGGTGATGACCCCGGTGCAGTAGGCTATAACAGCAGCGGTAAGGCGGTTGCATATGAAAGCCATATTAATCTTGCAGTAGCACTGCTTGTCGGTGAAA
>JAFSBF010000019.1 GCA_017441965.1 Clostridia bacterium
GGCAGTGCAGCAATCACACTCGGTGGCTCGTCAAATAGCTATGACCCGTTTGATATAGGCTACGGCACAGGTTATGAGGCATATTACCTGATTGCGTATAACAATGTTATCGTTGCAAAAAACTGTCCTGAGGATTTTCCAACGGGACTTACGTTCCTCAGTTCAAAGGGTTGTATGGCATTTAACAATATCATTATCGGCACTCAGTACGGAATTAAAACATCTATGACAGCAGCGGCAGAAAAGGGATGGGAATGGGATCCACCCGTATTAAGCCCCTTTATGAAAAATAACATAATTGCAAATACGCAGATGGGAATATTTTTTGAAAATCAGCCCATTGGCGACGTGGTGTGTGAAAACAACCTTTTCTATAATGTAAAGCAGGGAACTGAAATGGGAGGCATAATTGCAAATCCTGAGTTTGTTGACCTGTATTCTGACTGGACTTTGAAAGATGGCAGCCCTGCGATTGATACAGGCGGAGATATTCCTTCAGAAATAGTTGGTTATGGCGGGGAGATTATAAAACTTGATATGATTGATTACAATGGAAATCCCAGAGAAGGAAAATGGGATATGGGAATATACAGTGTTGGAGAGTAAGGGGGCGAAGGCGTGAAAAAATATCTTTCTTTAATACTTATTTGTTGTATGCTTACAGCATCTTTTAATATGGCATACGCAAACACTGAGACTGAAATTCAGGGTGCCTGCGATATTCTTTCCGATTTAGGAATAATGCATGGCGACGGAAAAGGAAACCTTGGTGAGATTAAAACCCTTACACGTGCAGAGTTTTGTGCTCTTGTTACACGCATTATGAAAGAGGAACCCGCTACAGAGGTGTATTTCAGCGATGTGCAAAGCACTCACTGGGCAAACGGTTACATAGCGCTTATGACAGAAAAGGGAATTATAAACGGGTTTGAAGATGGCTCGTTCCGTCCTGAAAACAATGTAACATTTGCGCAGGCTGTTAAAATCCTGCTCGGTATTCTGGGAAAGGCAGAGGAAAACCTATCCTATCCCGACGGATATCTTTTAAAAGGTGCGAAGTGTGGTCTTACAAAAGGAATAACAGTATCTGCCGACGCAGCACTTATTCGTGAGGATGCGGCAAGGCTGATATTAAACGCAATTTATATCCCTGATAAAAATAACGAAGTGCTTATAGAAAAGCTTGATGTAAAAACGTATTACGTTTCTGATTTCGGCAGTGACGCAAATGACGGAAGTGTTTCAAATCCGTTTAAAACAATCGTTGCAGCGGCAAATAAAGCATCGGGAAATGCAGTTGTATTTTTAAATGACGGTATTTATGAGATGACAGAGAGTATCGCGTTAAACAGCGGTGAAAGCAGTGAAAGACCGCTTGTTATACGCACGGCACTCGGTGCAGATGTAAAGGTAGTCCTTTCGGGAGATGCACAGATAACAGCCAATGAATTTGTTAATATAAAAGGTTTTGAAATTTCGCAGACGGAAGATAAAGGTGCACCACGCATTATTGCAGATGCAAAAAACGTGGTAATTGAAAATAACATTATTTCTTCTGCCCCCGTATTGGTTAAGGGTGACGGATGCAGTGTTTTGGGAAATACGTTTTCGGGCGAAAAAACACCGCTGACTGTTGAGGGCGCAAATACAGAAATTCGTACAAATGTTTTTGAAGGACAGACGGAAACAAGCCTTTTGGTAAAAGGCGGTGCAAATAACCCGAAAATATATTCAAATACCTTCAATATTTCTCCTATGCAGAGCGGTAGCGTTATTGTAGTCGGTGAAACGGATGGCGAAGCGGTCAAGAACTGCGTAATGCTTAATAACGTAATCTATGACGGTGAATATAACGAAGAGGCTCTCGGTGTAACCTTTGCGAAAACTGAAAGTACTTATGTGTATAACAATATAATTGACGGTGTTAAGGGTGCAGTTAAATTTTCAGGGGAAAACAGTAGTGTCACGTTAA
>JAFSBF010000157.1 GCA_017441965.1 Clostridia bacterium
AGCGGCTGCGGTGTGGTGAAAATTATTGCCCCGGTGTCAATATGTCAGGTTTTGAATATACTGGTAAAGGAGGCTATTGTCATTCCCCAGACGGAGGAAAACGGTGTAATGTGTCCAAAGCTCAGCGATGCGGCAGAGGAAGCTCTTAAAAAGGCGGACAGTGTGCTTGTAGGCTGCGGTCTGGGAAAAGGGCGTCATAGTGAGCTTATAGAAAATATATTAAATATAACAAATGCCGGTGTAATAATAGATGCAGACGGAATTAATGCCCTTGCGGGAAAGATAGATATAATACGTAATAAAAACGTGCTCCTTACTCCGCACGTGCTTGAATTTTCACGTATAAGCGGTGAACTGCTAAAAGATATAGAGAGCCGCCGTATATCCCTTGCCGATAAATTTGCACGTGAAAACGGTGTGACACTTCTTCTCAAGGGTGCGAGGACGGTTATAGCATACGGAGGAAGTAATAAGTATGTATCCCTCGATGCGACAAGCGCACTTGCAAAGGCAGGCTCGGGTGATGTTTTAGGCGGAATTATAGCCTCTCTGTCCTCCCAGGGGATGTCGCTGACAGACGCTGCTGCGGCAGGCTGCTATATACATACACGCACCGGGCTTATTGCAGAAAAAGAGGTGGGTGCACGCGGCACTACGGCGGATGACCTTATAAAACTTATTCCGCAAGCTCTCAGGCAATTGTAATTTAGATGTATGGAATTGGCAAATTGTGTGCATAATTACGAATGTAGATTGCACAAGCGGTTGGCTACATAGCCTGCAGAAAATAATTCATTGGAATAACTTACATTTGACCTGCCGACAAAAATGTAGTATACTTTATATAGTATTTATTGCAGGGGAGGGCATGTCAGATGGAGGAAAAGGCTCATCGCACAATATCCGTCACACTGCCCGATTTGCTCGTGGAGGAGGTAGATAACCTCGCCGCAGCAGACAATCGGTCACGAAGTGAGGTTATTAAGCTGGCAGTAAAACAGTTTGTCAGTGAAAAACGAAGAATAGAACTTAAAGAACAGATGAAAAGGGGATACCTTGAAATGGGCGATATAAATCTTGAAATCGCCGAGAATTCTCTGTTATCCGATGAAAGTGCATATGAAATCTACGAGGAATTTTTATCGGAGAGTGAAAATTGTGATAGTAAAACGCGGTGACATTTTTTATGCTGATTTAAGTCCGGTTATAGGCTCTGAACAAGGTGGTGTGAGGCCTGTTCTTGTGGTGCAGAACGATGTGGGTAACAAATACAGCCCCACCGTTATAGCAGCCGCAATAACAAGTAAAATCAACAAAGCGAAGATGCCGACGCATATAGAAATTGATGCGCAGCAATACGGGCTTTCCCGTGACAGTGTGATTTTGCTTGAACAGGTGCGCACTATCGATAAACAGCGCCTACGGGAAAAAATCGGAAGATTGGATGAACTGCAGATGATAAAAGTAAATGATGCTATATCGGTCAGCTTTGGTCTGGTATAGCAGAAACGAATGCTTCGTTTCGGAGAAAGGATGGTACTTATGAAGAAAAGACTGGCAATTATTGTGGGGGCACTGTGCGTGATGTTTGTGGCAGGCTCCTATGCGGCAGAGCCGGGGACAGAGGCAGACCCGCTTATAACAAAAAGCTACATTGAAAGTGTGGTTTATCCTGCTATGAAGTTTAAGGTTGTAGATGTACCTGCAGGAAAAAGTGTTATATGCGGTGCAGGAACGGAAATGATACTAAGAATGGGAACCTGCTCTGTTATTGGAACGCAAAAGGGCGGACTGAGTGATGTTACAATGGGCTTTGACCTTTCTGACGGCACAGCTATTCAGGGAAATCATCTTTTGATTGTTCCGCTTGACGATGGAAGAGGGGTAAGGACCTCTACAGATTGCATATTTATGATTAAAGGAAATTATACAATTAAATAAATTAAAAATGTCACGATTTGGGGACTGTCCCCAAATCGTGACATTTTAGTTAAAAACAAATTTTTATTATTTCTAAAGATATAAGATGCAGTGGGTAAAACACATAAAAGAAGTATTTCATTTTATATTTTCCCCGTTTGCCTGAATACATCAAAAGAAGCCCTGATGCAAGGAGTGAGTAATACTGAACACCTCCGAGTGATACTGAGAGAATGAAAAGACCGACAGTAAAGAGGGCAACATTGACTTTGCGGGAATACTCATCCTTCGGCGAAATAATACTTGCAAAAAGGGGAAGCATTATCCCATGGAAGCCATAGTCAATTTTAAAATATAGAGTGAAAATATATACAAGCAATACTGATAAGGGAAATAACAGTGCATTTACATATAGGCCTTTCCTGAGTGCTTTAAGACATTGCTGAAATGAAAAGATTAAAGCGATTGAAAGGGAAAAGGTAACAAGAACATTCAGGTACATATCTCCCACGGAATAAAAATATGCGCACTGACAAAGAAGTGCAAGAATAAATATTGTCGAAAAGTACCGCAGCTTATTCTTTGTATACCGACAACCCTCCGCAATCATATATGCAAAAAGGGGGAAGGCAAGCCGCCCGATAATACGGAATATTAAAATATCAGGAAAGAACATATAACCGATATGGTCAATGAGCATGGAAATTGCGGCAATTATTTTCAGTGTGTTTCCGCTTAAAA